>WGBL01000213.1 GCA_015494375.1 Hyphomicrobiales bacterium
AAAAAGGACGCTGTGGTCAAGGTTCTCGCCATGTATGCCGGACCGCACATTCGGGCCAGAAGCAAAAAGGCGGCCTTGGAGGAGATCGAGCGCCATTTCACCGCGCTCATTTACGAGCGCCACGCCAGCGAGCAGGCCAAGCGCGCCACGCCGTGGTAGGAGCGGTCGCGGGCTTAATCGCGGCCAGAGGCAGCCGCCAAAGCCTCGTCGACTCTCCGCGCGCCCCCCTCAAACCGCAAAGCGCACGAGCATCACGTCACCGTCCTCGACCACATAGTCGCGGCCCTCGAGGCGCATGCGGCCGGCCTCCTTGGCCCCCGCCTCGCCGCCATAGCGGACATAATCCTCATAGCTGATGGTCTCGGCGCGAATGAAGCCCTTCTCGAAATCGGTGTGGATGGTGCCTGCGGCCCTGGCAGCTGTGGTGCCCTTGGGGATTGTCCAGGCCCGCGCCTCCTTGGGGCCGGCGGTGAAAAACGTAATGAGCCCCAAGAGCGCATAGCCTGCACGCACCAGGCGATCGAGCCCCGGCTCGGCGAGCCCCAGCTCCTCAAGGTACTCGCGCCGCTCGCCCTCATCGAGCGCCGCCAGCTCAGCCTCGATACGGGCCGAGACGATGATGCTCGAGGCGCCCTGCTCGCGGGCATAGGCGGCAACGAGCGCCGCGTAGCGATTGCCGCGCGCGGCCGCGGCCTCCTCGACGTTGGCGACATAAAGGACGGGCTTGGCGCTGAGCAAATGGAGCGCGCGAAACGCGGCCCGCTCTTCGGGCGAGATTTCGGCGAGCCGCGCCGGACGCCCCTCCTCGAGCCCCTCTCGAACACGGTCGATAAGCGCCAGGCGCGCCCGCGCCTCTTTGCCTGTCTTGTCCGTCGCCTTGGCCTTTTTCTCGAGCGCGGCCCGCTGCCGCTCGAGGCTCTCGAGGTCGGCGAGCATGAGCTCGGTCTCGACAATCTCGGCATCGCACAAGGGATCAATGCGCCCCTCCACATGGGCCACGTCCGCGTCCTCGAAGCACCGCAAGACATGGACGATGGCGTCCACCTCGCGAATGTTGCCGAGGAATTGGTTGCCGAGCCCCTCGCCCTTGGATGCGCCTTTGACGAGCCCTGCGATGTCGACGAACGTCATGCGCGCCGGCACCACGCGCGCCGAGCGGGCGATCCTCGCGATCTCATCAAGGCGCGGATCGCGCACCGGCACCTCGCCCGTATTGGGCTCGATGGTGCAAAACGGATAGTTCGCCGCCTCGGCCGCCGCGGTCTCGGTGAGCGCATTGAAAAGCGTCGACTTGCCGACATTGGGCAGCCCGATGATGCCGCACTTAAAGCCCATGTCGACCGCTGTGTGTCACGCGTCGCGGTGTCACCCGCCGGGGCGTCACCTGTTGGGGTGTCAGGTGTTGGGGTGTCATCTGTTGGGGCCACCCCTGTCGCGGTGTCACCTGTCGGAGTCGATGTCGTTGATGTCGTTGATGTCCTTGATCACATCCCATTTCTTGCCCTTTTTGTCCTTCTCGTCCTTCTTGCGCCTTTGCCCTTCTCCCTTTGTGGGCGCAGAAGCGCCGGCCTCATTCTCGCCCTCCTCACGAAGCGCCAGTGCGACTTCGTTCATGAAGGTGGCGGCCTCGCCCAGAACGAGCAGCGGCGCGGCCTCGGCAATGGCGTCGATCAAGGGCTCGAGCCATTCGCGATCGGCCTTGGCGAAGTCGCTCAACACATAGGCATGGACGATCTCCTTGCGCCCGGGATGGCCGATGCCTATGCGCACGCGCGTGTAGTCGTTGCCCACGTGGGCCGAGATCGAGCGAAGGCCATTATGCCCCGCATTGCCGCCCCCCACCTTGACGCGCACCTTGCCGGGGGCGAGGTCGAGCTCGTCGTGAAAGACGATGAGGTCGTCTGGTGCGAGCTTGAAAAAGCGCACGATCTCGCCGACCGAGCGCCCCGACTCGTTCATATAGGTCTGAGGCTTCAAGAGCAGGCACTTCTTATTGCCGAGCCGGCCCTCGACCACCTCGCCGCGAAAGCGCGCCCGCCAGGGCCCGAAGCCATGGCGCGTGGCGATGGCGTCAACGGCCATGAAGCCAACATTGTGACGGTTGTTGGCGTGTTTGGGCCCGGGATTGCCAAGGCCAACGAGAATCTTCATGCCGGGCCCCGCATCGTTCACTCGTCCGCCCCGCGTCTGCCTCTCGTTCGCACATCGGTGCAATTGGGGCTCAGTGTCTGGTTGTTTGGCCGGGCCCGTTTTCTTTGGTTGGCTTTGGCCGAGCCGTTCCAAACGACGCCACCACCAGCCAAGAAATTGTATGCTCTCCCCCATTAAGGGCCCAATTGGGAGCTTGGCATGAATAGGGGCGCGCTGCGCTCGGAGGCGGCGACCGCGGGCGCGCATGGGCGCGCCCAACCCGCTCTGCCATGCTCCTTTCGCAGAATCGCGGGCGGGCGGACTACTCCTTGGCCTTGCCCTCGTCCTCCTTCTGGGCTGTGGCCGGAACCTCGCCGGCCTCGACCTCGGCGCTTTCCTCCTCCGCGCCCTCCTCCTCGTCCGCGCCACCGGCGGCACCTGCAATGGTGGCGATGGTGAAGTCGCGATCGGTGATCGCCGGGCGCACATTCGCCGGCAGCTCGATTTGCGAGATATGGAGCGAGTCGCCGATGTCGAGCCCGGAAAGATCGGCCTCAAGGCTCTCGGGGATGGCATCGGCGGGGCAGACGACCTCGACCGTATGACGAACGACATTGAGCACGCCGCCGCGTTTGAGGCCGGGCGAGGCATCCTCGTTGACGAATGTGACGGTCACCTCGACGGTCACCTCGGCGTCCTCGGCGAGGCGCATGAAATCGACATGGACAAGGAAATCGCGCACCGGGTCGAGTTGCACCTCACGCGGGATGACCCGGGTCTTCTTGCCCGCGATATCGAGCATGAAGACGGTCGAGAGCAGTTGCCCGGTCATGTACTGGCGCAAGACATCGCCATAATTGAGCGAAATCGGCTGCGGCGCCTCGTCGTTGCCATAGACGATTCCCGGCACGCGCCCCTCGCGGCGCAGGGCCCGCGAGACGCCCTTGCCGAGGCGGTCACGCGGGGTTGCTTGAAGCTCGATCAAATCGGCCATCGGTCTCAGGCTCTCCGTTCAGGCTGTCGGTCTAAGAATTGCTTTGGTCTTGCGTCGCTTTGGCTCACGGTCCAAGATTCGCTGTGGCTTCGAATGCTGTGGCTTCAAATGAGTGCTGCGGCTTGGGATGGTGGCTCGCAGCGAGCCCGACACTCGAAGGTCGTGTGAGTAGGTTGCAAGAGCGGGCGAGCCGCTCCCAACGCCCCCGGGGATGGCGGGGATGGGAGAGCCTAGCTTGCGGCGAGGGACTGTCATTCAACGACAACCCGCATCGCCCTGTCTCAGGCACACCCGCACCGCCCACAGCGCTGGCCACCACAATCAAGGCGCACACGCTTCTGGGGCGATTCCGATTGAGCGCGCTTATAGAGCACATGGCGGAACGAGACAACGGCCTAACTCGCCGCAGCACAGCCATTTCAATTTGTGCTGACGGCGCCTCACGAATGCGCGAGAAACGATGCCGAAGGGGCTCCTAGTCGTTATGCTGGTGCCAATTCACCGGTAGCCTGCAAGACCGTCAATGGAGCGGTTTGGGAAGCACCTTTCCAGCTCATACGAAGAGGACAACGCACAAGAATGGTTGGCATTCTTTCGCAAATCACGCGCACTCCAATGGGCGGAGCGCTTTTTCGGCTCACAAGAGCACTCTTTCGGCTCACAAGAACACTCCGGCTGGCGGCTGGTGTGCTGGCGGCTGGTGTGCTGGCGGCTGGTCTCCGCGCCCCGTTCCTGCTCGCGGTCACGCCTGCCCACGCCGGCATCATCGCACAAACGTTCGCCCCCAACCCGAGCGAGGAGGGCGCACGCGTCGATCACAGCGCCTGGGACAAACTGCTCAAGAGCTATGTCAAGCCCGACCCGTCCGGGCTCAACCGCATCGACTACAAAGCCTTCAAGGCCAACGGCCATGGCGCGCTCAAGGACTACATCGCCATGCTCGAGGGCGTCGATGTCACCAGGCTTGGTCGCTCCGAGCAGTTCGCCTATTGGGTCAATCTCTATAACGCCAAGACCATCGACATCGTGCTCGAGCACTATCCGGTGCCCTCGATCAAGAAGATCAACCTCGGCGGCTCGCTATTCAGCGTGGTGACAGGCGGGCCGTGGGACGCCAAAGTGGTGAAAGTCAACGGTATCAAGCTCAGCCTCAACGATATCGAGCACAAGATCTTGCGGCCGCTGTTCGGCGATCCGCGGGCCCACTATGTGGTGCACTGCGCCTCGGTGGGCTGCCCAAATCTCGCCCGCGACGCCTTCAATGGAAGCGAGCTCGACCGCCAGTTGGAGCACGCGGCCAAGGCCTATATCAACAACCCCCGCGGGGTCACTATCGCCGGTGGCAAGGTCACGGTCTCGAGCATCTACAACTGGTATGGTGAGGATTTCGGAGGCAGCGAAAAGGCCATTCTCAAGCATCTGCTCAGATATGCCGACGCCGAGCTGGCGGCCAAGCTCCGGTCGATCAATTCGATCGATAACTATGAATACGACTGGAGCCTCAATGATGCCGATGCCGCCAACTGACAAACCGATGACCGCCGCCGCCGAGACCTCCGAGGGCACCCGCGCCACGGGTCACCTCGGCCGCCTCGTCGGCCTCGGGATCGCCATCGGCGCACTCGGTCTGCTGTGGTCGCTCTTGCCCTTAGCCGAATGGATCGCCGCTTTTCGCACGTGGGTGGCAGCGCAAGGCATCTGGGGGCATGTCTGTTTCGTCGCGGTCTATATCCTTGCCACCGTGGCGCTTGCGCCGGGCTCGCCGCTCACGCTTGCGGCAGGGCTCGCCTTCGGGTTTTATGCCTTCCCCTCGGTCATCGTCGGCGCCACCATCGGTGCCGCGCTCGCCTTTCTGGTCGGGCGCTATCTAGCGCGGAGCTGGGTCGCGCGCCAGGTCGCGAAATACCCGACATTCCGGGCCGTCGACCGCGCCATCCATAGCGAGGGCTGGAAGATCGTGGCCCTCATGCGGCTTTCGCCCTTGGTGCCCTTTAATTTGCAGAACTATTTCTTTGGCGTCACGCGGGTGGGCTTCTGGTCCTATGTGCTTGCCACCTTCTTCGGCATCATGCCGGGGACGCTGCTTTATGTTTGGCTCGGCACGCTTGGTGCGGTCGGCGCGACCGTGGGCTCGGACGACGCAAGCAGTGGCGAGGCAAGTGCGCTCAAGTGGCTCGCGCTCATTATTGGGCTCCTGGCGACGGTGCTGGTCACCGTGCTCGTCTCCCGCAAGGCCCGCCGAATGCTCGAGGAAGCCGGCCTCGACGAAGCGTGAGCGGGCGCCGGACTGCACCAGGCGTCGGCCTCGTTCAGCCAGGCCACCAGCGCTCCCGCCAGGCCTCGAACATGAGCACATTCCAGAGCGCATACTGGTGATTGCGCCGCCCTGTGAGGTGCGCCTCCCAGCGCGCGCGTATGGGCCGAGGCGCAAAGATGCCGCCTTCACGCAGCCGCCGCTCATCAAGCAGCGCCTCCGCCCAGTCGCGCAGGGGCCCACGCAACCAGTCGTCGATGGGGATGCCGAAGCCCATCTTGGGCCGCTCAACGAGCGCTTTCGGCACATGGCGATAGAGCACCTGGCGGAGCAGCCATTTGCCCTGGCCGTCCCTCAACTTGAGCTCCTGGGGCAGGCGCCAGGCGAAGGCCACGACGCGGTGATCGAGGAGCGGCACCCGCGCTTCAAGCGAGACCGCCATGCTGGCGCGATCGACCTTGGCGAGGATGTCGCATGGCAGATAGCTCAGCGTATCGCGATATTGCATGCGGGCAATCGGCTCGGGCACCAGCGCCTCGACGCTCGGGTCGGTGAGCACCGTCATGGGCTCGCGCGCACCCATCACCACCTTTTCGGGGTCCGCCCAGTGGCTCGCCACCCGATGGTGGAGCGCATCGCCCGAATGGCCCAGGACCGCGGCCAGCTTGTGCATCTTGTCGCCCGCAAGCCGTGGCCGCCATGCCCGCGGCACAAGCCGGAACGCCTGGTCCCAGAGGGCTGGCGAGAGCGCCTCGATGGCGCCCGCAAGGGTGCGGCGCAAGGCGCCTGGCAAACGTCCGATGCGCTCGAAAAGGTGGGCCTGCGTGTAGCGATTGTAGCCCGCAAAGAGCTCGTCGCCGCCATCGCCCGAAAGGCTCACCGTGACATGGCGCCGGGCCAGCATCGAGACAAGGTGGGTGGGCACCTGCGAGGCGTCGGCAAAGGGCTCGTCGTAGATGTCGGCGAGCTGCGGGATGACGGCCTGCGCCTCTTTGGGCTCGACGATGAGCTCGGTGTGGTCGGTGCCGAGATGGCGGGCAACGGCCGCGGCCTGGTGGGCCTCGTTATAGTCCTCCTCGCGAAAGCCGATCGAGAAGGTGCGGACGGGGCGCGCGGCGTGCGCCTGCATGAGGGCGACAACGGTCGATGAGTCGATCCCGCCCGAGAGGAAGGCGCCGAGCGGCACGTCGGCCACCATGCGGCGGGCGACGGCATCGCCCAGGAGCGCTTCGAGGGCATCGGTCGCCTCTTCTGGCGAGCCTTCAAAGGGCTCCGCTTGCCCCGCCCTCACGACATCGGCCAATTGCCAATAGGGCGCAATCCGCGGCTCGGCCCAGCCATTGACGCGGGCGCCAGCGCCGGCGCCAACGGGGCCCCGGGGGCCCGCATCGCTTGCTCCATCGCCGGCGGGCTCGAAGCACAACAGGTGTCCGGGCGGCAGCTGCCGCACACCCTCATAGATGGTGTGGGGATGGGGGATGTAGTTGTGGCGCATATAGAGCGCGATGGCGTTGCGATCGAGTGTGCAGGCCTCGCGAAAGCCCGGGAAGGCGTAGAACGGCCTGAGCTCTGAGGCAAAAAGCAGGGCGCCGTCCCTGTTGCGCGCCCAATAGAGCGGCTTGATGCCGAGCCGGTCGCGGACAAGCCAGAGGCGGCGCGCCGGGCGCTCCCAGAGGGCGAAGGCGAACATGCCGATGGCGCGCTCGACCGCCTCCTGCACACCAAGCACCTCACAGGCCTCGAGCAGGACCTCGGTGTCGGAATGGCCCCGATAGCCCGTCACACGATTGCCCAACAGGGCCTTGAGCTCGCCCGCGTTGTAGACCTCGCCGTTGTAGCAGATGACGCTGCGCCCGCTGGCCGAGACCATGGGCTGGCGGCCGGCCGGGCTCAGGTCGATAACCGCAAGGCGCCGATGACCGAACGCAAGCCCCACTTCGGGCTCGCACCAGACGTTCTGCTCATCGGGGCCGCGGTGGGCGATGCTGGCGGCCATGGCGCCGGCAATGCGGGCCATCTCGGGCTCCGTCAGCCCGCTATGCGGCGCTAGAAATCCGGCAATGCCACACATTGCTCACACTCTGCGCTCAAATCCTGCATGCGCTGCACGGCTGCTTGGCGCAACGCATTGCCTTGCGCAACCACGCGCGAGACGTGGCCCAACCACGTGCGAGACGTGAACGAGGCGCGCAACGCCCAGAAATCCCGACATCGCGCAGACAGCAAAGCAGTGGGCAGACCCCGGCAAACGCATGCGAGCGCCGCGCCAACTGGGCTAGGCCGCGCATTGATCGGCGGTTTGTCCAAGCCCGTGCCCAGGCCCCAGCCCCAATCCTAGCCCCAGCGCCTCGCACGCCAGGCGGTTGGCGAGGCGGATGTCATAGAGCCGCTCGGCCTTGCGGCGACTGGCGGCCGCCATTGCGGCGATGAGGTCGGGGCGCTTGAGCACCTGGGCCATGGCACGCGCAAGTGCGCGCGGATCACCCGCCGGCACCAGGTGGCCGTTCACCCCCTCATCGACCGCCTCGCGCAAGCCTCGCACATCACTCACAATGAGCGGGCGGGCAACGGCTAGGGCCTGCAGCGCGACGTCGTCGGTGCCCGGCGCATGCGCCGGCAGCACCACGACATGGGCTTGCGCAAGTGCCTCGGCGAGCCCCATCTGTGGCGCAAGCATCTCCACCGGCGAGCCGAAGGCGGCAAGCGCCTCGCGCGCAATGGCATCGCCCTCGCTCCCGTCTGGGCCATAGAGCCGCCATCTGGCGCGCGCCCCTCGGGCGGCAACGAGGCGCGCGGCCTCGAAATAGGTGGCAACCCCCTTGGCGCGCTCGAGGGGGGCCGCCATCAGAAAGGCAAGGCCCTCGGCGATATCGGGCAACGGCAACTCGCGAACGCGGGCGAGATCGATGCCCGCGCCCCCCACCACATGCACCGCAAGTTGGCGCGGCAAGATGCCGGCGCGTGCCAGAGCCTCGGTATCATCGGCGTTGTAGAAGATCGCCGCATGGCTGCGCGCGAGCGCCAGCCGGTAGAGCCGCCGCAAGGTCTGGTTTCGCACCCGCGCCATGAAGCCCCGCCTGGCGCCCGCGCCCATCTCGAGCAGGACGCGGTCGATCAGCGCAACCACGCGGCGCGCCCCAATCATCCGCCCTGCAAGCCCGGCATAGACCGCCCCTTCGAGCTCAAGGCCAAGCAGCGTGCCAAGGCCCCCCGCGCGCAGCAAACGGGCGAGCAGCGCCAGTGAGCGCACCTGTGCACCCGGCTCGAAACCACGGCCCTGAAGCGGCACCTGATGCACACGAGCGCCGAGCTGCCGGAGGGCGCGGGCCTCGCCGCCGGCACCAAACGGGGCGAAGCAATCAACCGCCACACCCTCCTCGGCGAGTGCCCGGATGAGACCGCCGGCGAGCGGCTCGATGGCGCCCGGATTGGCCGCGATAATGCCGAGCGCACCCGCGCCCGTGCGGCTGCGCCCTGCCGGCGCGCGCCGTCGCTCCGTTCGCTCTTGTCCGATCTGCGCCTGCACCGCCTGTTGGGAGCCCGCCGGTCGCGCCCATTCGCCCTCTTGCCGCCCGGCCTGTGCCCGCTCGGCCTGCCCCGGCGCACCGTGGCGGACCGCTTCTCGTGCATGACTTGCTTCTCGCGCATCGGACACCTGCCGGCCGCCATCGAGCCTCGCGTATCGCCCCGCACCGTGCTTCACTTGATGCCCTCCCGGCCGATCGCCCCGAAGGCCTCGGCCCCATTGGATGGCGCTCGCATTGGCGATGCACTTGACGACGCTGCGGGAGCCCACTCGGGCGCGCCCTCGAGCCATTTGGCCTCAACCGTGGCCCCGCCGCCGTTCTCCGGGCGATAGCCGTCGATGGTCTCGGCCAGCACTGCGCGAATTGATGCCGCCTCACCCGTCTTCATGGTCTCCTCCAGCCGCGAAAGCGCATCATCCAGTTGTTGGCGCGAAAGCAAGGGCTCATTGCTTTGCAGAATTCGCGGATGCGAGGTCTCTTGGGCGTCCTCGCCAATCAGCAGCTCCTCATAAAGCTTCTCGCCCCGGCGCAGCCCGGTATAGACGATCTCGATATCGCCATTGGGATTGTCTTCATCGCGCACTTCGCGGCCCATCAAACGAATCATCGAGCGTGCAAGATCGTCTATTTTGACCGGCTTGCCCATATCAAGAACGAAGACTTCACCACCTTTTGCCATCGCCCCGGCCTGAATGACGAGCTGGGCCGCGTCGGGAATGGACATGAAATAGCGGGTGATCTCCGGATGGGTGACGGTTACCGGGCCGCCCTGGGCGATCTGCTTGCGAAAGCGGCCGACGACCGAGCCCGAGGAATCGAGCACATTGCCAAAGCGCACCATTGTGAAGATGCAATCGCCCGGCTCCTCTGCCGCCAGCGCCTGCAGGACGAGCTCGGCCAGGCGCTTGCTCGCCCCCATGACGCTTGTCGGGCGCACCGCCTTGTCGGTCGAGACGAGCACAAACCGCTCGACGCCGCACGAGCGCGCCACATTGGCGAATGCGCGCGTGGCAAATGTGTTGTTGCGCAACCCCGCTATGGGATTGAGCTCCACCATGGGTACATGCTTGTAGGCGGCGGCATGATAGACGGTGGCAACGCCATGGACCTCGATCGTGCGGGCGACGAGGTCGCAATCGCCCACCGAGCCGAGCACCGCCACGACCCGCCCCTCCCGGCCGAGGCTGCTCGCAAGCAGCTCCTGCTCGATCGTATAGAGCGCGGCTTCCGAGATATCGAAGAGAATGAGTTTTTCAGGCCCAAGCCCGACGAGTTGCCGTGTGAGCTCGGAGCCGATGGAGCCGCCCGCCCCCGTCACCATCACCACCTTGCCGGCGACCGCCCTGCGCATGAGCCGCTCGTTCGGCGGAATCGGCTCGCGGCCAAGCAGGTCGTCGGCATCGATATGGCGCAGATCGCTGACCGCCACCCGCCCCGTGGCGATATCGAGCATGGCGGGCAACGTCTTGACCACCACGCGAAAGGCCTCGAGCCGGCGGATGATGGTGCGGCGGCGGCGGCGCGAGACGTTGGGAAGCGCCAGCAACACCTCCTCGACGTGATTGCGCCGCACGAGCTTGGCGATCTTGTGGGGCCGGTAGACCTTGAGGCCCGCGAGGTTCTGCCCCCAGAGAGAGGGGTCCTCGTCGATGAAGCCGATGAGCTCATAATCGGGGCTCGCCTTGAGCGCCTCGGCGAGCTGCACGCCGGTGCGCCCGGCGCCGTAGATGACAGCGGTGGTGGGTGCGCCGTCTGTGTGAAGCCTGGAGAGGTCGGCGGGCAAGAGATCGCGCAGGAACCAGCCGGCGAGCTGCCGGCTGCCCCAGACGAGCACCATCGAAAAAATGCCGTACATGATTATGGTCGAGCGCGGCAGAAGGCCCGGGATGGCTGCGAGCAGCACGAGGAGCGCCCAGATGGTGACCGCAAGGCCGACGGCGAGTATGATCCGCCGGGCGCCGGCGGGCCCGATATAGCGCGTGACCAGGCGGTAAAGGCCGAGGGTGTTGAAGGTGATCACGCCGATGAGGGGCGCCGCGCCGAGGAGCAAGGCGAATTCAACCGTGGGCGGCACATAAAAGGTGCTCAGCCTGAGTGAGAACCCCGCCCAGAGCGCCAACGAAAGCAGCAAGAAATCGTTGATGATAAGAAGGGCGCGTTTGGGGCCACGCGGCAACTCGAGAAGCCGCTGGCGCCAGCCGGCGGGGGCGGGTCGGGCGTTGGTCTTGGCCATGGGCGTCTTTGTTCCACTCGGTTCCGCTCGCTGGCGTGTCTTTTCTGCTCACTCAAGCAACGTCCGCCGCTCGACGCACAAAACGCATAATCCTCGCCCCCGCATAATCCTTGCCCCCAAGGCCCCATATCAACACCGCGCACACCACCCTGGGAAGGGCGTGTTCCAGCTCTCCTGTCGCGATCTCACAATAAGAGCGAATAGGTGCAGCTGGCCCGTAGCCAACAAAACAAACAACAAAGAGCGCAACAACAAGCGCCCTGCAGCAGGGCGCTGACGCGGGCCCCGGCCGCTCACCGGGGACGGCTGCCAGGGTGGCGCACCTGCACCGGCCGGAGCGCCCTGGTCCGCGACGGCATTACCGCGCCCGTCTCTCGGCGCACCCGAGGCCGCTGGGGCCGCTGGGCCCGCTTTCTTTAAGCCTGAGGGCTGCAGGCCGGCCGACTACCAGAGCTCGACCTTCTTGCCCTCGGCCCTGAGCCGGTCGGCATACTCGCTCAACCAGCGCTGGAACCTTGGCTCGGTCTTGTAGCCGCCCGTGTGCACATAGACAAAGGTCGAGCGAAAGTGGAACGGCTTCCAATAGCCCGTGAGCCGCCAGGCCTCGATCTCGGCACCGCTCTTGCCTTCCTCGACCAATACATCCTTGGTGAAAAACGAAAGCGTCGGCGTGAAGTTGACGCGCCAGCGGCGCGCGAGCGCCCGCTCCTCCATCGTCTTGCCATCGAAATCGGTCACCTCGCGGGCACCATAGAGATCGAGTTGCAACACCAGATAATTGTTCTTGATATAATTGACGACCTCTGGAATTCGCAGGTTGACACGATGCATCTCGCGACAGTAGGGGCAGCCGTTCTGCTCCCAAATGATGGCGAGACTCTTGCCTGCTTCGACCGCCTCTTTGAGATCCTCGCGGAGGTCGAGGAACGACTGGTGGAACCAGGGCTGGGTGTAAAGGCCGTTGTCGCCCTTGACGGGCTCGGGCAGTCGGTCCGTTGCGGCCTGACTCTTGGGCATGCCGGCAATGGCAAAAAGCGCTGCCGAGCCGATGACGAGGTTTCTGCGTGAGATATGCATGGGTCGACCTCCCTGGCCAGCGTTCAGACGGCGTTCATCTCGCCAAGTGTAGCATTGTTTGCCAAGTTGCAAAATTCCCCTGATTCGCTGTTTCACGGGGCGCGCAATCACGAATGCGCCACCGGGCGAGTGGGTGATGCGGCGATGTCATGCGGCAATGCAATGAGGCGATGTGATGCCGCCTTTCGATGCGGCGATGATGGGGCATCGACATGGCAATGATGCGGCGGGGCAGTTGATGGCCTCGAGAAAGCGGAATGCGCCTATCACCTGAAAGGCGGAGAGAACGCGTAAGGTCGTCCGAAGGCGGAGAGAACGCGTAAGGATGTCCGCTTGCCCTGCTGATGCAGTCTGTTCTTGATGGGGACGCGTACACAACCACACCTTGCACGCACACGGCCGGCGCGGAGGGCATGAATGACATCACGACGTAGATTCTGGATCGCTCTGGCCGGGCTCGCGATATTTGGGCTCGCTGGCTATGCCTTCCTTGATTGCGCAACCCTTGCGCGGGCGGGCAGTGGCGCATGTCGCGCCCGCTGTAAGGAGGCCTATGCCCGCTGCTACAAGGCCACCGGCGGCAACCGCCAGATCTGCGATGCCCGCCTCGCGCGCTGTCTCGAGGGTTGCCTCAGGCGCTACCGCATCGATTAGGCCGCAAAATCAGCAAGCTCAAACATGCCGCCACAAATGGGGCGCCAGTAAAGGCCGGCTCCATACTCGGTCCATACTCCATACAAGGCGTCTCCAACAGTGCCGGCCCTTGCGCGCCGCTCAATCCCGGCCGGCCCCACTTGCGCTCGCCTCGATGGCGTCATCAAAGGTGCGAAGACCCGTGCGCGGCGCGCCCACGAGCACCGCCATATTCCCCGGCAGATGCTCGTTCTTCCACATCCGGGTGTGCGCCTTGGGGATCTGATCCCAGGGAAAGACCTCCGACATGCAAGGGTCGATCCGACGGTCGATCACGAGCTTGTTGGCCTGGCTCGCCTGCTTGAGATGGGCAAAATGCGAGCCCTGGATGCGCTTTTGGTGCATCCAGACATAGCGCGCGTCCATGGTGAGGTTGTAGCCCGTGGTGCCGGCGCAGATCACCACCATGCCGCCGCGCTTGACGACGAATGTCGAGACGGGGAAGGTCGCCTGGCCGGGATGCTCGAAAACGATATCGACATTGACGCCCTTGCCGGTGATGTCCCAGATCGCCTTGCCGAACTTGCGCACTTCGGCAAACCAGGCCTTGTAATCCTCGCTTCCCACCTGTGGCAGCGGCCCCCAGCAATTGAAGTTCTTGCGGTTGATCACGCCCTTGGCGCCGAGCTGGATGACATAGTCGCGCTTTTCATCATTGGAGATGACGCCGATGGCGTTGGCGCCGGCGGTCGCCGCGAGCTGGACGGCAAAGGAGCCGAGCCCGCCCGAGGCGCCCCAGACAAGCACGTTCTGGCCCGGTTTTAAGGTGTGCGGGCGGTGGCCGAAGAGCATGCGATAGGCGGTCGCCAGGGTGAGGGTGTAGCAGGCGCTCTCCTCCCAAGTCAGATGCCTGGGGCGTGGCATGAGCTGCTGCGCCTGCACGCAGGTGAACTGGGCAAAGGAGCCATCGGGCGTCTCATAGCCCCAGATGCGTTGAGAGGGCGAAAGCATCGGGTCGCCGCCGTTGCATTCCTCATCGTCGCCGTCGTCCTGATTGCAATGGACAACAACCTCGTCGCCCACCTT
Organism: Hyphomicrobiales bacterium; assembly: GCA_015494375.1. GTDB lineage: Bacteria > Pseudomonadota > Alphaproteobacteria > Rhizobiales > S144-23 > S144-23. The sequence continues at coordinate 13,935 of WGBL01000213.1, forward strand.
CCAGCGCTTCACTTTGCGCCCGACCGCCCAGACGATGCCGGCCGCATCGGAGCCCGCAATGTGATAGGGGTGCTTGTGTCCATCGAGCGGCGAGATGGGCTTGCCGAGCGCCGCCCAGATGCCGTTGTAGTTGACGCCCGCGGCCATGACGAAAACCAGCACCTCGTGGCTGTCGAGCTCCCAGGTGGGCACAACCTCGACCTGCATGGCCTCCTCGGGCGGGCCATGGCGCTCCTTGCGGATCGTCCAGGCATACATTTTCTTGGGCACATGGCCGAGTGGCGGAATCTCGCCGATCTCATAAAGCTCCTTGAGATCGTTCGATGCATTCGATGCATTAGATGCGATTCGTGACGCGGTCTCGGTCTGTGATGCGGCTTGCGCCTCGGCCCCGGCGGCCGGCCCTTCTGCGACAGCACCCTTGGCCATTGTGCTTGCCTCTCCTCATTCGAACCCGTCTCGCTCGGTCCCGGCTCGCCCGAGCCCGCCCGGCGGCGGCACCCGGCGCGTGTCGGTGGCCTGCTGCTTCACTCCTTTCCTACTTTAGAGCCGAGTTCAAGCGCTTTTTGTGCGTTGCAGCATCAGCAATTCGGCCAAGTGGCGCCATGGCGCCGCCGCATTCCGCGGACAGGTGGCAAGAGGGGGCGGCGCTCGGCCCGGCTGGTCGCTGGTTTACCTACCCCACCTCAAAGCCATGGGCATAGGGGTCGCGCTCGTCGATGAAGATGGTGTTGAGGCCGGTCATGCGCGCCCAGCCGGTGATGCTCGGGACAATCGCCGGCCGGCCACCGACCTCGGTCTCGGCAACCACGCGGCCCGTAAAGAGCGAGCCGATGATCGATTCGTGCACGAAGGTCTCACCCACCCTAAGCCGGCCGCGCGCATGCCATTGCGCCATGCGCGCCGAGGTGCCGGTGCCGCAGGGGCTGCGATCAATCGCCCGCGAGCCATAATAGACGGCGTTGCGCGCATCCGCCTTGGGGTTCTGTGGCCGGCCCGTCCAGAGCACATGGGTGAGGCCTTCGATCGTGGAGTCCTCGGGGTGGACGAACGCCCCCAACTCGTTGAGGGCGGCGCGCAGCCGCGGGCTCCAGGTGAGCAGATCCTGAACGCTCACATCGGCGAGGTCGGACCACGCTTCCTGCGGGTCGACAATGGCATAGAAGTTGCCGCCATAGGCGACATCGACGGTGATCTCGCCGAGCCCCTCGACCTCCGCCACAAGCCCTTGTGCGGCGACGAACGACGGCACATTGGTGATCGTCACACTTTCCACATGGGGGCCTTCCTGCTCATATTGGGCGACCACCCGGCCGGCGGGCGTATCGAGCCGCAGGCGGCCGGGCTCGGCGGGGCGCACCAGGCCGTGCTCGATGGCAAATGTGACCGTGCCGATGGTGCCATGGCCACACATCGGCAGGCAGCCCGTGGTCTCGACGTAGAGCACACCAATATCGCAATCGTCGCGCGTCGGCGGGTAGAGTAGGGCGCCCGACATCATGTCGTGGCCGCGCGGCTCGAACATGAGACCGCGGCGGATCCAGTCGTACTCGGCAAGAAAGTGCTGGCGCCGCTCGCTCATGGTGCGGCCTTCGAGTGGTGGCACGCCGCCCGCAACGAGCCGCACCGGGTTTCCGCACGTATGGCCGTCGATGCAAAAGAACGTATGCCGCGCCTGCATGGCCCGGCTCCTCTCCAAAGCTCACCCCAAATCGCATGCCGCGGCTGCATGCGCCTGGCTCGCTCCCGGCCCCGGCTTGGTGGCCGGCTTGGGCTTATGCCGCTTTTCCTGCCGCCTTGCGCCCGCTGAGCGACAAGTTCTGCCGGCGCCGGGCGGGCAACATCTATGAGTTGGCGGCCTAATTCTTCCCCGTGCCCGTCTGCTCCCCGGGCGGTGGCGTACCGCTGACGGTGCGGATGACTGCCGACATGGGACGGCCACCGGCATTGGCGAGCCGACCCTTGAATTTCGATTTCAGCTCCTTGTCGTACTTGGGCAGGCTGCTGACGGGCGCTTTCGCCGTCAGATGGACAACCCGGTAGCCCTTGTCCTTGAGCATCTTGAGGATCTTGGGCATGGCGCGGACCGTCGCCGGCTGGATATCGTGAAAGAGCAGAATGCCTTTGCCCTTCTTTTTCAGGACTTTGAAGAGCCGGCTGATGAGCCGCTTCTCGCTGCGAATCTTGAAATCAAAGGAATCGATATCGGTCGAGAACACCGCGAGATTGCGCTTGGCGAGATAATCGAGGAGTTCGGGCGAATCTTTGAGTTGCGGAAACCGGAAGAAGGGGGCGGCACTGTCCTTGACCGCAAAGCGCACCGCACTGATGGTGCTTTCGATCTCCTTTTCGGCCTCGAGAAAGCCCTTTTTCTTGACCAGCCGCGGCAGATTGGGGTGAGTCCATGTATGGCTGCCGATGGTATGGCCGTCACGGGCCACCTGGCGGAGCACCTCGGGGTAGCCGAAGGCCTGTTTGCCGGTCGGGAAGAATGTGGCTTTGACGCAGTGCTTGCGCAGCGCCTCGAGGAGCGGCACCGTGCGCTGCGGCAAGGGGCCGTCGTCGAAGGTGAGCACAACCTCGCCCGGTGCCAGAAAGTCATAGGCCTTGTAGTGCTCGAAACCGAACCCGGGGCCACCCGTTGTGTCGATCTCAACGACGCGGGAGACACCAAGCCCCTCCTTGTTGCCCGGACAGTTGCCTGCGAACGCGCCTGCCATCCCGCCGCCGATGCCGAGCAGGGCGGCCGCAATCGCAATCGCCAATTTTTTGCTCATTGAACGCTCCTTCACCTCATCCCCGCATCATCCCCGCGGGCGTTCTTCTGTTTCCGGAGGTGCCCCATGGGCCCATAGGCGCACATGCCGCCATGCTAAGCGAGCCGCCCGGCAAAATCACGCAAAAACGCGCCGGCGTCTGTCGTCATCCTTCGTGATCCTTCGCAATATCCTTTGGTGGGCGCGCATTGCTGGCAACGCGCGTCATGTTGCAAGGCGCAGCTCCTCCTGCTCGCTTTCCGGCAGCGGCTAGGGGCCTTACGGGGCGGCCCTGGCGCTGCCGGGCGCGCCATTCGGGATCGATCCAATAGGGCGCATTGGAGGCCGGCAGAAGCGGCCGGCCGCGGATCATGTCGGCCACGCGCTCGGCGACCATGATCGTGGGCGCATTGAGATTGCCGTTCGTGATCACTGGGAAGACCGATGAATCGACAACGCGGAGGTTCTCAAGCCCGCGCACTCGGCAAGCCTCATCGAGCACCGCCTCAGGATCGTCGCGCGCGCCCATCTTGCACGTCGCACAAGGGTGATAGGCGCTTTCCGCATTCTCGCGGATCCACGCCTCGAGCTCATCGTCGCCCACAACGTCCGCCCCCGGCGCGATCTCGGGCCCGCGATAGGCGTCGAACGCCGGCTGTGCCACAACCTCGCGCGCAAGCCGCATGGCGATGCGAAAATCCTCCATATCGCCGGATGCCGAGAGATAGTTGAATCGAATCTCGGGCGGCTCGCGCACATCGGATGATTTGATGCGCACATGGCCGCGGCTTTTCATCTTGTTGGGCCCGACATGGATCTGAAAGCCATGGCCGCGAACGGGCGCGCGGCCATCATAGCGCACGGCTGCGGGCAGAAAATGAAACTGCACGTCGGGCCACTTGATGCCGGCACGCGAGCGGATGAATCCACAGGCCTCGAAATGATTGGTGGCGCCGAGCCCGGTGCGGAACAACAGCCACTCGAGCCCGATGCGCAACTTGCCGAAGGGGCCGAAATAGGCGTTGAGCGAGAGGGGCTCGAGGCAGCGGTATTGGCAAAGGGCCTCGAGGTGGTCCTGGAGGTTGGCGCCGACACCGGGCTTGTCGCACAACACTTCGATTCCGGCGCGCCGGAGAACATTGGCGGGACCGATGCCCGAGAGCTGCAAGAGGACGGGCGAGCCGATGGCGCCCGCGGCCAGGATCACCTCCGAGCGACAGTGGGCCGTCAGCGTTTTGCCGCCCCGCTCGAAGACGACGCCCTTGGCCCGGTAGCCCTTGAAGACGATCCGCCGGGCGAGCGCATGGGTGAGAATGCGTAAGTTGGGCCGATGCGCGACGGGCTTGAGGTAGGCGTTGGCGGTCGACCAGCGCCAGCCGTTTTTCACCGTCATGTGCATGGGGCCGAAGCCCTCCTGGCGATAGCCGTTGTAATCGGGCGTCTCGAGATAGCCCGCCTCGACGCCGGCCTTTATGAAGGCGCGGTAGAGGGGGTTTTGCATGCCATTGCCATTGCAGGTGGCAAGAGGCCCCTCGCCGCCGCGGTAATCGTCGGCGCCGCCCACCCAACTTTCGGCCTTGCGGAAATAGGGCAGGCAGTGGCGATAGCTCCAACCGCGGGCGCCGGCGCGCTCCCATTCGTCGAAGTCGCATGGATGCCCGCGGACATAGACCATGCCGTTGATCGACGAGGAGCCGCCAAGCACCTTGCCGCGGGGTGCATGCAGGCGGCGGCCGTTGAGCGCGCGCTCGGGCACGCTCTCAAAGCCCCAGTTGTAGCGGCGCATCCCCATGGGGATGGCAAACGCCGAGGGCATCTGAATGAAGATCGAGCGATCGCTGCCCCCGGCCTCGATCAGCAGCACCCGCGTTTGCGGGTCCTCGCTCAGGCGATTGGCGAGTACGGCGCCGGCCGAGCCGGCACCGACAATCACATAATCGGCCCTCAACTGATCGCCCATGGCACCGATCCACTGCTATGCCGTCCACACCCGGCTCCAATGCCATTGTTGGGCGGTGCCGACAAGTGCGCCTCATACCAGCTCAGCCGGCTTTTCCTACATTCCGGCGTGACCTTGCAATGCCGTCCATGGTGCCCTCAAGCCGGGCTATCTGGGACAGCCCCTTGCAAATCAATCCGCGATTGCGCTTATCTTTTCCATGGACCTTTCTCCGTTTTCTGATTTGCACATCCCTCGTGCATGGCTCATTTGAGGCCGATTCGCCCAAGCGGCAAAGGGGGAAGGTCCATCCCATAATCCTCAACGTCATCAACTCAGTTGCGCGTCCTGAGCACCACTTGCACGCCTCGCCACCCTTGCCCGCTCCCACCCCTGGTCATGCCCGGGCGTGACCCACTGCTGTCCGGTAGATTTTTCTGGACATGGCGCATCGCATTGATTCTGCTCCGCTTCCAGATGGCTCGCGCATTCGGGACACGGTACGGTGCAGCGTTGACTCGCCATTGGTTGGTCCCTCCACCAGCCAGCTTTATTGCCCCCTCCCCCTCGAGGGGGAGGGTCGGCAAGAGGCGAACGACGAGCCGGAGGCAAGGAGCGGGAAGCTAAGGAGGGGGTGAATCGTGGTGTGCGGTCAATTGGTTATACACATTCGTTACCTTCCGCAATGACCCCCTCCCGGGCCTCGGGCTTCGCCCTCGGCCCGGCCTCCCCCTAGAAGGGGGAGGCAAAACAACAGTCAACCGGACAGCAGTGCGTCAAGCGCGGCAATAACGTGTATTTTGTGTTTGTGTCTGTGCACCAGTCTCCACTTCCTGCGCATCGGGCAACGCTCGGGGCGGTACCGCGCTCGGGGGATATGCAGGAGATAAAAAGCAGCTGTCGTTGATCGTGCCGGGGGCACCTCCCTCAATTCTTGCGGACGGCGGCACCGCTCTCAATTCTCCTGCACGGCGAGCACGCCGTCCACCTCGGCCAGGGCGGCGGCGCGCTGGGGGGAGATGTCGCGCCTCTCGCCGAGCGCGAGGCTGACCTCGCGACCGAGGTCGGGAAGCCGTACGAGTAGCCGCACCTCGCCCGCGCCCCTTGCCGAGAGCAGCCCCGCCAGCTCATCGAGCGCCGTCGCACCATTGAGCACCACCGTCAGCCGCTCCTGCACCCGCCCCGCCGCCTCGTCGAGCGACTGCACCCGGTTCACCCTGAGCCGCATGCCCTCGCCATCGTGCTCACGCTCGGCTTCGAGCCGCACAATGACGGTGCGCCCCGTCTCGAGCAACCCATCGGCATCTGCCAGCACATCGGAGAAGACGGCCGCCTCGAATTGTCCGCTGGTGTCGGAGAAGACGACAAAGGCAAAGCGATGCCCGCTCTTGGCGCGGCGTTCGCGACGGCTGACGACAACGCCCGCCAATGTGCCGTGGGCCTCGCCCCGCTCGATCCGCTCCGCAAATGCGCTCCAGGTCTCAACACCGAGCCTGTCCAGCACCCCCCGATAGTGATCGAGCGGATGGGCGCTCAGGTAAAAGCCCACCGCCTCGAACTCGCGCGCCAGCCGCTCGGCGGGCCGCCACGGCCTGGTGTGCACAAGCTCGATCGGGGCGGCGGCCACCTCGGCAGGACCATCGGCGAAAAGATCGTTCTGGCCCGAGGCGCGGTCGCTCGCCATGCGGTGGGCGGCGGCGAGAATGCGCTCGGTGCTCGCATGCAGGGCGCCGCGCTCGGCGCCCAGGCAATCGAGCGCGCCCGATGCTATGAGCCGCTCGAGCGCCCGCTTGTTGATCGCTTGCGGCGCGAGCCGACGTGCAAAATCGCCGAGATCGCGATAGGTCCCGGCGCGCTCCCGCTCCGTGACGATGGCCTCGGCGGTGCTCTCGCCAACGTTCTTGAGAGCCGCCAGACTGTAACGGATGGCATCCCCTTCCGGCACAAAGTCGTGAGACGAGTGGTTGATGCATGGCGGCCGGATCTCGAGCCCCATGGCGCGCGCCTCATCGACAAAGACGGCAAGCTTGTCGGTGTTGCCAAGATCGAGCGTCATCGAGGCGGCCAGGAAGGCGACCGGATGGTTGGCCTTGAGATAGGCGGTCTGATAGGCGAGCAGCGCATAGGCCGCCGCGTGCGACTTGTTGAAGCCGTAGCCGGCAAACTTGTCGACGAGCTCGAATATGTAATTGGCCTGCGCCTCATCCACGCCGTTGGCCACAGCCCCTTCGACAAAGCGCGAGCGCTGTTTGGCCATCTCGGCCTTGATCTTCTTGCCCATGGCCCGGCGCAACAGGTCGGCCTCGCCCAATGAGTAGCCCGAGAGCACCTGGGCGATCTGCATCACCTGCTCCTGATAGATGATGACGCCATAGGTCTCCTCGAGGATGGGCGCCAGCATCTCGTGGGGGTAGCTCACGGGCTCGCGGCCATGCTTGCGGTTGATATAGGTGGGGATGTTGTCCATCGGCCCCGGCCGATAGAGCGAGACCATGGCGATGATGTCTTCGAAGCGGTCGGGCTTGAGCTGCTTGAGCGCCTCGCGCATGCCCGCCGACTCGAGCTGGAACACGCCAATGGTCCGCCCCTCCGACAAGAGCTCGTAGGTCTTGGGATCATCGAGGCCCAAGCGGGCGAAATCGGGCGCCTCGCCCTCGCCCGATTTGCGGATGAGCTCGAGCGTCTTGGCGATCACCGTGAGCGTCTTGAGGCCCAGAAAGTCGAACTTCACGAGCCCCGCCGCCTCCACCCACTTCATGTTGAACTGGGTGGCCGGGATGGCCGAGCGCGGGTCGCGATAGAGCGGCACCAGCTCGGTCAACGGGCGATCGCCGATGACCACACCTGCGGCATGGGTCGAGGCGTGGCGATAGAGCCCTTCGAGCTTCTGGCCGATGTCGAGGAGCTTGGCCACCCGGGGGTCCTCGTCGCGCGCCTCGGCGAGCCGCGGCTCGTCGGCTATGGCTTCTGCGAGGCTTATGGGGTTGGCCGGGTTGTTGGGCACCATCTTAGAGAGCCGGTCGACCTGGCCATAGGGCATCTGCAACACCCGTCCCACGTCACGCAACACCATGCGCGCTTGGAGCTTGCCGAAGGTGATGATCTGCGCCACCCGCTCGGCGCCGTATTTCTCCTGAACATAGCGGATGACCTCGTCGCGCCGTTCCTGGCAAAAGTCGATGTCGAAGTCGGGCATCGAGACCCGCTCAGGGTTGAGAAAGCGCTCAAAAAGGAGCCCGAACCGCAGGGGATCGAGGTCGGTGATGGTGAGCGCCCAGGCCACGACCGAGCCCGCACCCGAGCCGCGCCCCGGCCCCACGGGAATGCCTTGCGCCTTGGCCCACTTGATAAAGTCGGCAACGATCAGGAAATAGCCCGGGTATTGCATATCGCGGATGACGCCGAGCTCGAAGGCGAGCCGCTCGTAATATGCGTCTTCCGTCGTGCCTGGCGCGGGGCCCGACCGTTTGAGCCGCGCCGCAAGCCCCGCCCGGGCCTGGCGCTCGAGCTCTTTTGCTTCGAGCGCCGTTTGCGCATCGTCCTTGCGGGCCGCGCCGCTGCTTACGAACGGCGGCAGGATGGGCGCCCGGCTCACTGGGCGGAAGGCCGAGCGCTGTGCCACCTCGATGGTGTTCTCGATTGCCTCTGGCAGATCGTTAAAGAGCGCGGCCATCTCGTCCTGGCTCTTGAAATAATGCTCCGGTGTGAGGCGCCGGCGGTCGCGCTCGCTGATATAGCGCCCCTCGGCAATGCAGATGAGGGCGTCGTGGGCCTCATAGTCGTCGCGGCTTGGAAAATAGGGCTCGTTGGTGGCAACGAGCGGCAGCCCGTGCTCATAGGCGAGCGCGACCAGCCCGGGCTCAATGCGGCGCTCGCTCTCGAGCCCGTGGCGCTGCAGCTCGACATAGAGCCGGTCGCCGAAGATGTCGCGGAGCACAAGCAGGCGCTCTTCGGCGAGCGCACCCTGCCCGTCAGAGAGCGCGCGGTCGATGGGCCCCTCGGGGCCGCCCGTGAGTGCAATCAGCCCCTCGGCATGCGCGGCCAGAAGGGCGAGGGTGACATGGGGCTCGTGCGTCTCGGCATGGTCGAGATAGGCGCGACTCGCAAGCGCCATGAGGTTGCGATAGCCGGTCTCGTCTTTTGCGAGGAGTGCGATCTCGCCATCGCTTGCTTGTTTGCGCTCGTCAGAAGCCTCGCCGGGCGCCGTGCCATTCTCGCCATTCCTGCCGCAAGGTGAGGCTGCCGGGCCCCTTCCGTCGGCTCTGGCCGGGCTTGCGAACGAAAGCGCAAGCGTCGAGCCAATGATCGGCTGAATGCCGGCGGCCGCCACTTTCTCAGAGAACTCGAGGGCACCGAAGAGATTGTTGCTGTCGGTGATGGCCAGCGCCACGGCGCCATCGGCCTTGGTCAGCTCAACGAGGCGATCGATGGGCAGCGCGCCTTCGAGCAGCGAATAGGCCGTGTGGGTGCGCAGATGGACGAAGAGGGGCCGCCTGGCGGCCTCTGCTCGTGCGCGGGCCGAGGCCTTGGCCGCTTTCTTCGCGGACCGTGGCCTGGTGGCCGAGGTTGGTGCGGGGGCTCCTTTACCACTTGGGCCTCTTCTTCGCCGTCCGCTTCGCCCCCCGCTTCGCTCCGCGGTCTGTCGTACCTTCGTTGCCTTTGCCATTCACGCCTTCCCGGATCGGCTTGCACACGATCGCAACGCGCGTGGTCTCGTGCCCCCGCGAGTGCTCTGCTCCCCGTGCCCTGCACAGCGCACTGGTCGTGCGAGGCGCCCGACTGAGCCCGACTCACGGGCCCGACCAAGGCCCGACTCGCCGCCGACTCACAAATCCCGACTCACTAATACTGAATAATGCCCGCCCCACGCCCCACTGCAACCGGCCGAGGGGCGGGCGGTGGACGAGCCGCGCAGCGAGGCGCGAGGCGCCTCAGTGGCAAGGCGCCTCAGTCGATGGGATGTAGAACACCCCCCTCGAGCTTGAGCACGCGATCCATGCGCTCGGCCAGCGCCATGTTGTGGGTGGCGACGAGGGCCGCAACGCCGGCGCCCCGCACCAGCGCGATGAGCTCATCAAAGACGCGATCGGCCGTCTCGGGGTCGAGATTGCCCGTAGGCTCATCGGCGAGCAGCAGCGTGTCGCCATTGCCCGCGCGCTCGCCAATGAGCCACGGGTGCTGCTCGCCGCCCGAAAGCTCGCCGGGACGATGCCCGTGCCGGCCATCGAGCCCCAGGCGCCCAAGCAGCTCCGCCGCCCGCACCTCGGCCTCGCGCCGCCCGCGGCCCATGATGCGTTGCGGCAGCACGACATTCTCGAGGGCCGAGAACTCGGGCAAGAGGTGATGGAACTGATAGACATAGCCGATCTCACGGCGGCGAATGCGGGTCCGCTCGCTGTCGGCAAGGCGCGTGCAGTCGCGACCGTCAAGGATCACCTGGCCCGCATCGGGGCGCTCGAGGAGCCCCGCCATGTGGAGAAGCGAAGACTTGCCCGCGCCCGAGGGCCCGACAAGCCCCACGATCTCGCCACCATGGAGGGCGGCCGAGGCGCCTCTCAAAACATGGATCTCGCGCGGACCCTGGCGATAGGTGCGCACGAGCCCCTCGAGGCGGAGGGTCGCCTGCTCGGTATTTGTCCTTTGCATGGCGCCCCTACTCGTACCTCAGCGCTTCGACCGGGTCCAATCGAGAGGCGCGCCAGGAGGGATAGAGCGTCGCCAGCACCGAAATCACCACCCCCATCGCCACAATCAGTGCGGTCTGTGTCACATCCATGCGCGCCGGCAGGCTCGCCAGATAATAGAACTCGGGATCGAACAGCTTGGTGCCGGTGAGCCGGGAGATGAACTGGCGCACGCTCTCGATGTTCTCGCAAACGATGACACCGAGCAGCAGCCCGGCCAGCGTACCAACAATCCCGATGCTCGCCCCGGTGATCAGGAAGACGCGCATGACCGCGCCCTTGGTCGCACCCATCGTACGCAGAATGGCAATGTCGCGCCCCTTGTCTTTGACGAGCATGATGAGGCCCGAGATGATGTTGAGCGCCGCCACGAGCACGATGAGGCTCAGGATCAGGAACATGACATTGCGCTCGACCTCAAGCACGGTGAAGAAGCTGGCATTGCGCTCGGTCCAGTCGGTGACGAAATGGCGCGGTGCACCGGCAATCGTCAGCCGCTCCTTGATTTCGGCGATGTTCTCGGGATCGTCCACCATCACCTCGAGCACGGTCACCGCGTCGCGACTGTTGAAAAAGCGCTGCGCCTCGGCGAGCGGCATGAAGATGATGCTGCGGTCGTATTCCGACATCCCGATCTTGAAGATGGCGGTGATGGGATAGCGCTTGATGTTGGGCTTGGTGCCAAAGACGGTCGCCCGGCCACGCGGATTGACGAGCGTGACCGTATCACCGACGCGGACCTGAAGCTGGCTTGCCATCCGGCTGCCGATGGCGATTGCGGCACGGCCATCGAACCCCTCGAGCGAGCCGTCGACGATATTGCCACCGACAAGGGGCATGCGTGCGATGTCGGCGCCGCGCATGCCGCGCACAAGCGCGCCCACGCTCGTGGCCGGCCCCGCGACCATCACCTGACCCTCGACGAGGGGCATGACACTCACCACGCCCTCGACGCGCGCAAGCTTCTGCGCCACCTCGTCAAAGCCGGTGAACGGCTCGCCGACCCTATGGACGACGGCATGGCCATTGACGCCCAGGATCTTCTCGAAGAGCTCGGCGCGAAAGCCGTTCATCACCGCCATGACAATAATGAGCGTGGCAATGCCCAGCATGATGCCGAGAAAGGAAAAACCGGCGATCACCGAAATGAACCCCTCGCGCCGGCGCGA
>WGBL01000214.1 GCA_015494375.1 Hyphomicrobiales bacterium
CGCGCCACGCCTCATCGGCGCGAAGCTCCGCGTCAGCCGTTTCCGCTTCCGCCTCCGATGGCGACATGTCGTCTCGAGCTCGCCCTTCGGGCGCCGCAATGTCGGGAACACTCGCAACAGCCGAGCCGGCGGCGTCGCCATCGTCTTCACGGCGCTCGAGGATCGGGTTGCGCTCGAGCTCGGCCTCGACGAAGGCGGCGAGCTCGACATTGGAGAATTGCAGCAACTTGATCGCCTGCTGCAATTGCGGCGTCATCACGAGGGACTGGCTCTGCCTGAGCTCGAGTCTCGCCGCTAACGCCGCCATGACACCAACACCCTGTTCCCATTATGTCTTTATGTCTTTCGCAACAATACCGGCTAACGAATTACATGACACTTAACCTCGCAGGGCGCGCGCGCCCCCCAAGCGTGCGTACGCTGAAGCTCAGGTAAACATGTCACCCAAATAGACACGCCGCACATCCGCGCTGGCGACGATCTCCTCAGGCGTCCCCTCTTTGAGCACCTCGCCATCATAGATGATATAGGCGCGGTCGATAAGCTCGAGCGTCTCGCGCACATTGTGGTCGGTAATGAGAACGCCGATGCCGCGATCGGTCAAGTGGCGCACCATGGCCCGGATGTCGGCGATGGCGATGGGGTCGATGCCGGCGAATGGCTCATCGAGCAGCATATAGGCCGGATCACACGCCAGCGCGCGGGCGATCTCGCAGCGCCGCCGCTCGCCGCCCGAGAGCGCCAGGGCGCGGGACTTGCGCAAATGGCCGATCTTGAATTCGTCGAGAAGCTGCTCGAGCCGCCGGGCGCGCTCGCGCGGGCTCCGCTCGACAAGCTCGAGCACCGCCATGATGTTCTGCTCCACCGTGAGCCCGCGAAAGATCGAGGTCTCCTGGGGCAGATAGCCGATGCCGAGCCGCGCCCGGCGGTACATGGGCAGGGCCGTGACATCATGGCCATCCAGCTGGATGCTGCCGGCATCCGCGGGAATGAGGCCGGTGATCATATAAAAGATGGTCGTCTTGCCGGCGCCGTTGGGCCCCAGGAGCCCCACCGCCTGGCCCCGCCCGACGGCCAGGCTCACGCCGCGCACGACCGGGCGGCCCTTGAAGCTCTTGCTCAGATCATGGGCCGAAAGCCAGCCGTCCCCCGTTAGCACCACGCCCGTTTGGGCCGCGTCATCGTCGCGCGCAGCCATCTCCAAATCCGCGGCCGCCTCCGCCGGGCCATCGTGATAGCGGGGGGCGCTGTCATATTGGGATTCGCCCTCGTATCGCAACTCACTGTCATACTGCGATTGGCCGTCGAATTGCGACGCGGGCGCATTAAAGCTCCCGTGAGCGGCATGGCGGGCGCCCGGGGCAAGCGAGTCGCCAGCCGGCCCGTCGCCACCACTGTTGGGAGACCCTCCTCCTCCCTTTCGCCCTTTTCGCGCTCTTGAAAAGAGATTGACCAACTCCGGAGCTCTCCTTTTTCTGGTCTAACCGCCGTTCATTTCATTTCCGCCGCATGTCACTGGGCTTGTGTGCCACTTTTGGGTTTACGGCCCAGTCAGCCGCTGCGGTCGGCACCGCATTGGACAAGTCCCTCATAGAGGCTCGATTGCCGTTCCCATGCTTGGCATCGTGTCACCTCCTTTTGTGCCTTATGCCGCGCTTTTCAGGTTTGTTGTCAATTGGCCCTGGTGGCACATGGGCTTGCGACTTGAGCGTGCGACTGGAGCGAGCGACTGGGCACGAGCGGTCCGCTCAGCGCTGGTCTGCGCGCGGCCAGGCGGCGGGGGCGCTCGCGCCCGTTGGCGCACGACCTGTCTGTGCCGCTCGCGCGTTCTGCCGCTCGGTGGGCTGCTTCTTCACTTGCTTGGCTTGCGGCCGCGCCCTCTGCGCCCGCTTGATCAGCATACGCACGCGGCCCCTTTTGCCGCCGCGAGCCGTCGTGCCAGCGCCGCCCGGCGTCTCGAAGCGGCTCTTGCCCGTCACCAGATTGATGACAAGCCGCTCGCCCTTGATCACGTTCTTGCCCTGGGTCAGCACCACATTGCCCCCGATTGTGACAATCTGCGATTTGACGTCGAATTTGGCCCAGTTGCTGGTCGCGCTCTGATTGTTCTTTGAGGTGATGAAAACCCTGTTGCGCGCTTCGAGCTCGCGGATCTCAGGGCCCGCACCCGGGCCTGGCCCGGCTCCACCGGCGGCCCCCGAATAGCGCACAATGAGCCGCTCGGCGCGCAAGACGAAATCGCCCTGCACAGCCTTCCCG
>WGBL01000215.1 GCA_015494375.1 Hyphomicrobiales bacterium
GAGTTGCATGTGCACGGCGGCCCGGCTGTTATCACCGCCGTCCTCGAGGTGCTCCAACGCATAAGGGGACTGCGTCAGGCCGAGCCTGGCGAATTCGCCCGCCGCGCCTTTGAGAATGGCAAGCTCGACTTGACCGAGGTCGAAGGGCTGGCCGATCTGATTGCCGCCGAGACCGAGGCGCAGCACGCCCAGGCGCTTGAGCAGATGGCAGGTCAGCTTGGTGCGCTTTATGCGGGCTGGCGGGAGCGGCTGATCCGCTTGCAGGCACAACTCGCCGCAAGTCTCGACTTTTCCGACGAGGGCGATGTGCCCGAAGAGGTCGGGTCCCAAATCAGTGGCGAGGTGGCCCGGCTTGCCCGGGAGTTGAGAGCGCACCTCGATGATTCACATCGCGGGGAGATCATCCGCGAAGGCTTTCGCGTCGCGCTCGCCGGGCCCACCAATGCCGGCAAGTCGAGCCTCTTGAATGCACTCGCCCGGCGCGACGTTGCCATAGTCTCCGATGAGCCGGGCACCACCCGGGACGTTCTCGAGGCTCGCCTCGATCTCGGCGGGCTTGCCGTGGTGGTGATCGACACGGCGGGCTTGCGCGAGGCGGCGGGTGCGGTCGAGCGCGAAGGCATGCGCCGGGCGGCGGCCGAGATTGCGCGGGCCGATCTGGTCCTCTGGCTCTCCGATGTTACAGCTCCGAGCGCGCCGCCGCCGGGCCTTGTCCTCAAGCCCGGCGCCCGCTGTGAGACTGTTGCGACCAAGCTGGACCTTTTGAACGAAGGCATCGCGACCCGTGCCGGCCTTGCCAGGACCCACCAATTCCAAACCGACCAAGGCCAGACCGACCAAGGCCAAACCGAGCGACGCACGACCGACCATGAGGCGGGCCGAGAAGGCAGACCGCCAGAGCTTGCGATTTCCGTGGTGAGCGGGCAGGGGCTCGACGATTTGATTGCCTTCATCGCCGGCGAGGCGCAGGCTCGCACCGCGTGGGGTGTCAGCGATACTCCGGTGCTGACGCGGGCCCGCCATCGCGCCCACCTCGAAGCATGCTTTGGCGAGCTCGAGCGCTTTCTGGCGGGCGGCCACCCCTATCCCGAGCTTGCCGCCGAGGACCTTGCGCGCGCCGCCCGTGCGCTTGGGCGGATAACGGGCCATGTGGATGTCGAGGATATCCTTGATCGGCTCTTTGCCGAGTTTTGCATTGGCAAATAGCGGGAATGCAAGCGGACCGTGGGTGCGCGATGGCATGGATGCCCGTTGGGCTGCGCCGCGGGGCCGCGGGAGCCGGGGAACTTGCGATAGGTGACTCGCGATAGGGGGCTCGCTAAGTGACTCAGAAGATTCGATGTTTCACGTGAAACAATGGCGAGAGGGGCTGAGGCGCGAGCCGGGCCTAACGGCCGCTGGTATCTTGGCCGGTGGAGGTTCATCGCGAGGGATTCCTTACTGGCTGCAACCGGATTCCTTGGGATTCCTAACGGGACAGGGATGGATTCCTGTGGATTCCTAATCGCGGCGCGCGAGATTCCACGGCAAGGAGGCTTGCGATTGCGGATTCCGTGGTCTTGGTTTTGACGATTGGTGCGGCTCCCGCTAGGTTTCGCGCCTCGTTCAGGGGGCGAGGACCGTGATCTCGAATGCGGGAGAGCTGTCCCATGCCTCAAAAGGTTTGGGGCTCGAAAGGATTGGGGGGACGAACGAGAGCGAGCGCCATGGCGAGAGAGAGCGTTGAGAGCTTTGATGTAATTGTCGTCGGTGGCGGCCATGCCGGCTGCGAGGCCGCTGGTGCCGCGGGGCGGATGGGGGCGGAGACGGCGCTCGTGACATTGCGTCCCGATGCGATTGGCGTGATGTCGTGCAATCCGGCCATCGGCGGGCTCGGCAAGGGCCATCTCGTGCGCGAGATCGATGCCCTTGATGGGCTCATGGGCCGTGCCGCCGATGAGGCCGGCATTCAGTTCCGGCTGCTCAACCGCTCAAAGGGCCCGGCCGTGCGCGGCCCCCGCGCCCAGGCGGACCGCAAGCTCTATCGCCGCGCCATGCAACGGCTTATTGCAGAGACCGTGGGACTCACGGTGATAGCAGGAGAGGCAGCCGATCTTGTGGTTCAGAACGGTGTGGTTGCGGGCGTTGAGCTGGCCGACGGCCGCACGCTTCGCGCCGCTGCCGTGGTGTTGACCACCGGCACCTTTCTCAACGGTCTCATTCACATTGGCGAGCGGCGTATGGCGGCCGGGCGCATGGGCGAGCCGCCGTCGCGGGCGCTCGCGCGCCGGCTCTATGGCATGGGGCTTCGGATGGGCCGGCTCAAGACCGGTACCCCGCCCCGGCTTGACGGCAACACGGTCGACTTTGCTCGGCTCGAGGTGCAAGAGGGCGATGCCGAGCCCGTACCGTTCTCGTTCCTCACCGAGGCGATCGAGCGCGAGCAGGTGCCCTGCCATATCACGCACACCAACACCGCGACGCACGAGATCATTCGCGCCAATCTCGCGCGCTCGGCCATGTACAGCGGCCGCATCTCGGGCACCGGCCCGCGCTATTGCCCCTCGATCGAGGACAAGATCGTAAAGTTCTCCAATCGCGCGAGCCACCAGATTTTCCTCGAGCCCGAAGGCCTCGACGACACGACCATCTACCCCAACGGCATCTCGACGTCGCTGCCCGAGGATGTTCAGAAGGCTTTCCTTGAGACCATTCCGGGGCTCGAGCGGGCGCGTATGCTGCGCCCTGGCTATGCCATCGAATATGACTATGTCGACCCGCGCGAGCTGCACCCGACCCTCGAGTCGCGCCGGCTCCCCGGCCTTTTGCTCGCCGGCCAGATCAATGGCACAACAGGCTATGAGGAAGCCGCGGCTCAGGGGCTCATTGCCGGGCTCAATGCGGGGCGCCTGGCCGCCGGCGCACCGGCCGATGTGGTAGTCTCACGCGCTGACGGCTATCTGGGCGTCATGATCGA
>WGBL01000216.1 GCA_015494375.1 Hyphomicrobiales bacterium
AGCTCGGCGCGCTCCTCTGGCTCTGTAGCCTGCCGGACGGTCACTATCATCGCCTCGGCGGCGGCAAACCTCTCGGCTTTGGCAGCGTGCGCATCTCTCTCACCCATCTCGACCTCGCCGATGGCGTGGCCATGGCCGAGCGGTATAGGACCCTCGACTTTGATGGAAGGCACCAGGCGGGGCAAGTGTTGCGGGCAGGGAATAGCAAGGAAAACACCACGCAAGCCAAGGTTGTTGCGCGCGACATGATTGCCCGCTTTGAGGCCGCGTTGGTCGAGGCATACAAGGAAGGAGGACCATTCGAAAGCATCCCCTTCATCCAGGCGTTCCTTCGGGCCGCCTCGGGCTATGACGATGGCCTGCCCATCCACTACCCGCGCATGAGCCCGACACCCGATGCCAAGGGCGAAAACTTCGAGTGGTTCGGCAACAAAGGCAACGAGAAATCGGACCATAAATTCGCGCTCGGCAAGCTCGCCGAGGGCGACAAGGCAAGAGATAAGAAGCCCGGCTTGCCGTATTGGGACGGAGAGCGGGGCGCGAACCCTCCCGCTAATGGCGCGGGAGGCGGAAAGCGGCCGACGCGTCGAAAGAAACGACCTCGTAAGGCGGCGCTGTTTCGACGTAGGTGAACTCCATGGGGCTTGCAAAAGTTGCAACCGCACCAGCGATACTCACCAGCTTGAGCCCTGGTGTCGTATCTATGCTGATTTCCGCATACTCGGCCGCAATCTCCGGATCAGAGCGAACGTGCGAAATGATCGCCTCAAGCTCCGAATGGAGCGCTTCAAGGACATTGTAATTGACGCCTCGGTCCCACGGTATCACTCTTACTTCATCCTTGATTTCTGTTTTTTCGAGCGTGCTGTGTACCAGATCGAGGAATGCTTGCATGAAGTGTCGGGTTTCGAGAGACGGGAGGACGACGACGACGCGCGATGTTCGCCTTCGTCTGCTGGCAAAGCGTTTTGGTTTCGGCAAGGGTCTGCACAGGTGATGGGCCAGCAGCCGCAAGTTCTGCTGCCAAGGAAACCGCCCCACATTCGCGCTCGAAGCCTCGGGTAGGGAGAGTGTGGCAAGCTTTGCAAGAGCTTGTTGGTAGTTCCGATGTGCCTCCTGAGTCTTGGGGTCATTTGGCGAAGAAGCTGCGGCCCTTTGGTACGGCTCGGAAAGCGCCATAATGATTACGCGGCGAGGCGGTGCATCATAGCGCTGGTCTATATCTAGCTCGAAGACAGAATAGCGCAATCTATAGAGTAAGATTGTGCCGATGAGGCCAATGCTGCCGAGTGTCAAAGCGCTGATAAGGTGAGTTTCGACCGTCGGCGGTGCGCCAAAGCCCTTCCAAATAAAGCCAAACGTATAATCGACTTGGTCCAAGAGCGATTTGGGTGACTCGGCGGGCCGCGTGAGAAGGATCAATTGTTCTATGTGATGGACGGTTGTGTTCAGGCTAAGGAAGACGACTCCGGTGAGCAAGAGCAGCAACCAAGCCGGTGCGTTGATTTCCAAGCGTCCCATATGTCGCCACAATACCGCGGGCCATCGCATGGCCACAATGCCGATCAGGAAAACCGCGATCACTGCAATGGACCAGTGGTTCAAGGTTATCAACTCCAAGGCCAAATTACCTGCCATGCAACCAACCCCCTGCTTTGGAAAAGAACTCTTGCTGTCACGCTCTCAGCCCTCCCTTATCGCGCCACCCGCTCCGCCCGATACTCCACAAGCCGGGCGCCAAAGCGGTCCATGTCGTCGGCGCTGAGGTCTTTGCCGCGCGCCTCGGGCGGAAGGCTCATCTCGAGATGCAAATAGCGTCCCCCCCGGGCATTCACCTCGGCAATCAGTTGCACGGGCAGCGTGCCGAGTACGACATCGCCCGGCGCGATCACATCGGACTTGAAATCGCGCACGAGCTCGGCCTCGATGCCTTGGCGGCGGGCCCACTCGATGGCGCCCGGGTGACGGGTGACGAAATAGGTTGTCATGGAACGTCCCTTTCCTCTTCTGGGGCAACCCCCGGGTTTTCGCCCTCCCTTTCCTCAATGGAGCCAAAGCTGATTGCCGCCGGATCAAGCTCGAGGCCGAAACGGGAGTAGCTCGTTCCCGGTATCTTGCCGCGCTCATGAATGCTGTAGGGAGCGGCAAAGATGCTGAGGTGCGTCGAAAGCACATTGTTGATGTGGTGCTTG
Organism: Hyphomicrobiales bacterium; assembly: GCA_015494375.1. Classification (GTDB taxonomy): domain Bacteria; phylum Pseudomonadota; class Alphaproteobacteria; order Rhizobiales; family S144-23; genus S144-23. The sequence goes on from WGBL01000216.1 coordinate 2,193, forward strand.
TTCTGCTCGAACTTCTCCTTGGGCACGCCCTCCGCAAGCTGGCCTTCTTGATCGGCGATCTTCCCCTCGCCGACGCCTGCAATACGGCGATATTCGGCAACGATGGCTGCGCCATCCTTGGGGCCGGTCTCCCACCAGCCAATGGCGCCGCCGTCGCCCGTCCCCTCAGCCCGCCGTCGCGCGAGCCAGGCATAGAAGGCGAGGCGCAAAGGCTCGAGGCGAATGATCTTGCCGTGGCAGGATATGCTTTGGCGTGAATGATCAATGACGAGACGGGGCTCGGCAAAGCCCATCTGGGCACGATGGATGGTCTCGGAATAGCTGGCGCCGCGCTCGAGCAGCTCTTGCGGCATGCCAAGGCGCAAGGTGAGGAAAGGCACATGGGCGAGCGTGATATTTGCGCCTGCGGTCGAAACCTTCTCTCCGCTCCGCGTGTCGAGTGCGATGGGCTCGGGTGGGGGATAGAAAAAGCTCGGGTGATTCTCGAGCCGGGGGTCGAGCAGAACATGGCTCAGGCGGTCCTGCGGCCGGCCGAAGAGCGAAAGCGCATAGCCGATCAAAAAGCCCATGGTCTTGCGCCCGCCTGCGAGCGAGACATGGAGCGCCGCGCTGTCGTCCTCTGTGAGCCGCCTGACAATATCGATGATGAGGTCGGCCGTTCGGGCATTCTGGTCGTGGCTGGCGATGTCAGA
>WGBL01000217.1 GCA_015494375.1 Hyphomicrobiales bacterium
GTTCCCGCCAGGCGCGCAGGTAGGCCTGGATGTCGCATGAGCGTGGCGCCTTGACGAGAATGCGATAGCGATGCCGTCCGCGAATGACGGCGAGCGGCGCCTCGGCCGGCCCCCAGACCTCGATTTGCTGCGCGGACGGCGCGCGCTTGACAACGAGCCGCGCAAACTCCTCGGCGAGCGCCTTCTGGCGCGCCGAGACGATGAGCGCCGCCAGGCGCCCAAAAGGCGGATAACCCGCCGCCTGGCGCTGGGCGATCTCGCGCTCGATGAAGGCCTCGCGATCGCCCGAGAGAAGCGCCGCCATCACCGGATGCTCGGGCTGATAAGTCTGCAGATACCCGCGCCCCTCAATGCCCGCGCGCCCCGCCCGCCCCGTCACCTGATGGAGCAGCTGGAAGGTGCGCTCGCCCGCGCGCAAGTCGCCACCAAGCCCGAGCCCCAGGTCACCATCGACGATCCCCACCGTCGCAAGCCCCGGGAAATGATGCCCCTTGGCAACGATTTGCGTGCCGATGATGATGTCGATTGCGCCTTCCGAGATGGCGCCAAGCAGGGTCCGCAACTCGCCAATACCCTTGATGACATCGCTTGAAAGTATGGCGCGCCGCGCCTCCGGAAAGCGCTCGGCAACCTCCTCGGCAATGCGCTCGACCCCAGGGCCGCACGCGGTGAGCGACTGGGTGTCGCCACACTTCGGGCAATACTCGGGCAATGGCGTTGCAAAGCCGCAGTGATGGCATGTGAGCCGCGCCCGCATCCGGTGCTCGACAAGCCAGGCCGAGCACTGGGGGCAATCGATGCGAAAGCCGCAGCTCCGGCAAAGGGTGAGCGGCGCATAGCCCCGGCGGTTGAGAAACAAGAGCGTCTGCTGGCCGGCCGCAAGCGTCTTCTCCATGGCATTGACGAGCACGGGGCTCAACCAGCGCCCACGCTCGGGCGGATGGCGCCTGAGGTCGATGGGCTCCACCTGGGGCAGCTGCGCCGCGCCGTGCCGGGCCGTAAGCTGCACCCGGCGATAGCGCCCCTCCCGCGCATTGACGAGGCTCTCGAGCGATGGCGTGGCCGAGGCAAGCACCACGGCGGCCTTGCCCAGCATGGCACGCACCACCGCCATGTCGCGAGCCTGGTAGCTGACGCGGTCTTCCTGCTTGAAGCTTGTGTCGTGCTCCTCGTCGACGACGATGAGGCCGAGGTCGCAATAGGGCAGAAACAGCGCCGAGCGCGCACCGACGACGACCCGCGCCTCGCCCTTCGCCACCGCAAGCCAGGCACGCGCCCGCTCGGCGGGCCCCAGCGCCGAATGCCACTCGAGTGGGCGAACACCGAAGCGGGCGGCAAAGCGGCCGACAAACTGGCTTGTGAGGGCGATCTCGGGCAGCATGACGAGCACCTGGCGCCCCGCTTCAAGCGCGCGCGCCACGGCCTCGAAATAGACTTCGGTCTTGCCGGAGCCGGTGACACCATCGAGCAGCGTGACATTGAAATCGTTCGCCTCAATGCCGGCGCGCATGGCGGCGACGGCTTCGGCCTGCTCGCCCTCGAAATCCGGCACCGCGTAAGCCGGATCGGGCACGGGCGGTTTCGGTGGCTCGAGCGCCACCTGGATGAGGGTGCCCGCGGCAACGAGGCCATCGACCACCCCGACGCCCACCCCGGCTTCGGCGGCGAGCGCCGCCTTGGCGCGCACCAGGCCATCGCGCGCCACCGCCAGCACCTTCTCGCGCGCGGCCGTCATGCGATCGGGGGGCGGGCCCGCGAGCTTGACGCCAAAGCGCGGCTTTAAGCGCTCGAAAACCTGGGGCGCGCTCATCATCATCTTGAGGACGAGCCCCAATGGCGCGAGGGTGTAGCGCGCGACCCACTCGGCAAAGCGCAATGAGACAACGGGCAGTGGCGGCACATCGAGCCGGGCGATGACAGACTTGAGCCGGGCCGTTGCGAGCCTCTTTTCCTTAGGGTTCTTAGGGGCGGGCTCGGTCCCCTTGTCGACCCCCTTGCCTACCCCCTTGTCGATCGCCTTCTCGGCCCCCTTCCCGGCGGCGGGCGGGCCATCCCAGACTACGCCGATGAGCTGGCGATTGCCGAACGGCACCATGACAAAGGCGCCGGGCTCACAGGCCTGCCCAGCCTGGGCGCGGTAGTCATAGCCCTGGTCGAGCGCCACCGGCAGCACGACGGTCAGCCGGCGTTCATGGTGCAGATCGCGGGTCCCTTCGGCGCCTTGGGCACCTTGGGTACTTTGGGCACGTTGGGAACCTTTGCCGCTTTCGGCGCGCCGGCGCGGCGTCCCTGCCCGCGTTGGGCCGGCTGCGCTCTCGGTGGGGCTCGCCATGGGGCACCGTCCCGCTCAGCCACTGCGCTCGGCGCTGCGCCTCTTGGCGGCGTGCTTGGCGCCGCCGGGCTTCCCGGATTTCTTGGCTGTCTCCTCGCTTCCCGCACCACCCGGCTCTGCGGGCTCTTTCTGGGCCGCGGCGGGGGCATTGTCCGCAGCAATGGCGCCTTCGAGCGCGCGCATAATGAGCGCACGCGTGTTCTCAATGCCATAGAGCTCGATGAAGGAGCCGAAGCGCGGGCCCTGGGATTGGCCGAGCAGCACCTCATAAAGCGCCCGGAACCAGTCGCGCAACGGCTCGAACTCATAGGCCTTGCCCACTTCATAGACGATCGCTTGCAGCGCCTCGCCATCGGCATCGCGCGGAGCCGCCGCGAGCCGCTCGGCGAGCTCAGCCAGCGCCTTGCGCTCGTGCGGCTCGGCCGCGCGATAGCGCTTTGCGGGCTTAACAAAGTCCTCGTAATAGCGGATGGCATAGCCTACGAGCTCATCGAGGAGCGGCGCCGCCTCCGGGCTCGCCTCGGGCGCATAGCGGCGGATAAAGCCCCAGAGCACATCGCGGTCATGGGCGTTCGAGGCGCTCACCAGGTTGAGCAGCAAATTAAAGCTCACCGGCACCTCGGCCTTTGGCGGGGCGCCTTCGTGGACATGAAACACCGGGTTGGCGAGCCGCTTTTCGGTGTCCTGTTCGGGGTAGCGGGCAAGCTGGCTCAGATAGTCGTCAACCGTCCGCGGGATCACGTCGAAATAGAGCCGCTTGGCCGCGCGCGGCTTCTGGTACATGAAAAACGAGAGGCTCTCGGGGCTCGCATAGCGCAGCCATTCCTCGATGGTGAGGCCGTTGCCCTTCGATTTCGAGATCTTCTCCCCTTTCTCGTCGAGAAAAAGCTCATAGTTGAAGCCCTCGGGCGGCGTGCCGCCGAGCACGCGGCAAATCTTCGATGAAAGGCGCACCGAGTCGATAAGGTCCTTGCCCGACATCTCATAGTCGACGCCAAGGGCCACCCAGCGCATGGCCCAGTCGGCCTTCCATTGGCACTTGACACGGCCGCCGGTGACGGGGGTCTCGACAAGCGCACCCGTCTCGGGGTCACGGTAGGTGATCGTGCCGGCCTCGAGGTCGCGCTCCTCGATCGGCACCTGCAGCACCTGGCCGGTGCGCTCCGAGATGGGCAGAAACGGCGCATAGGTGCGCCGCCGCTCGGGGCCGATGGTCGGCAGGATGATCGCCATCACCTCATCGTAGACGGCGAGCATTTTGAGGAGCGTCTCGTCAAAGCGGCCGGCGCGGTAGAGCTCGGTGGCCGAGTAGAACTCATAATCAAATCCGAACCGGTCGAGAAAGCTCCTAAGCCGCGCATTGTTGTGGGCGCCAAAGCTCTCGTGTGTGCCGAAGGGGTCGGGAACACTCGTCAAGGGCTTGCCCAGGTGGGCCTCGAGCATTGCGCGCTCGGGAACGTTGTCCGGCACCTTGCGCAGGCCGTCGAGATCGTCGGAGAAACAGATGAGCCGGGTCGGAAGATCGCTCAATAGCCCAAAAGCGTGACGCACCATCGAGGTGCGGGCCACCTCACCAAAGGTGCCGATGTGGGGCAGCCCCGAGGGCCCGTAACCCGTCTCGAAGATGACCTCCTTGGGCTCCTCGGGCAGCCGCTCGAGCCGTTTGAGAAGCCGCCGCGCCTCCTCGAAAGGCCAGGCCTTTGATGCTTCGGCGGCGGCTCTAAGCTCGGGATCGGGCATGGTGCTGTCTCTCTTCTGTCGTTGCTTCACAGGCTATCGCGGACCGTCTCTGGGCCGTCGTCAGAGACGAGACGCCGCCTGCTTCGTCGCTTGGCGGCGACCCTATTCGGGGCCCCCGCAGCCGTCAATCGCTGGCGCACGCGACCGGTTGCGAGTAGTTGCCGATTGCTCTAATGCAGCAACCGAAATGGGCCACGGTTGCGCGCCAAACCAAACCGGCGTCTCACGTCTCAAAGGGCGAACGCCGCCGGCATCCACGCGCCAAACCAGCAGAAGGACACACCCCATGAGCCAATCACTCACTCCCCAAGAGGCGTGGGACGAGCGGAGCGAGGACAGGGACGAAAAACAAGAGGCGCTGATCTGGGTCATGGTCGCCATGTCGGCGGCCGACCGCGAGATGACGGATGCCGAGTTGCACCGCATCGGCAGCATCGTCCGCGAGCTTCCCGCCTTCGAGGGGTTCGATGACAGTGCGCTTGTGCGTGTCGCGCAATCGTGCGCCGAGAAGCTTTCCGGTGAGGATGGGCTCGACAATGTGCTCGCGAGCATCGCCGCCAGCCTGCCTGCGCATCTCAAGGAGACGGCCTATGCGATGGCGGTGGAGGTGGCAGCCGCCGATCTCGCGGTGCGTCAGGAGGAGCTCAGGCTTCTCGCACTCTTGCGCGATGCGCTTGGCCTCGACCGGCTTGTGACGGCAGCCATCGAGCGTGGTGCCCGGGCGCGCTATCAGCGGGCGCGGCCATAGTTGCTACGGCCTCCCTCTCGAGGGACCTGGCTGCTTTCCTCCCGCTGGCGCGGCGGCATAATCGAGGGAAAAGAAGACCGAGCGAGCTCAGCGGGCAATCATCACCGAGTTGTGGGCGTGCTCGAGCACCTTGTAGGCGGTGCTGAAGGTAAAAAA
>WGBL01000218.1 GCA_015494375.1 Hyphomicrobiales bacterium
GCTTCCGCCCTGTGTCGAATGGTGATGCCGCGCTCCGCCTCGATTGCCGATGCCGCACCCCGGGTCGAATAGTGATGCCGCGCCCGCCGCGCGCGTCTTGTCCGAGATCGTCCCGGCCGTACTGAGCGCCGGTCACGATTTGCGTCACGATTTGCCTCACGATTTTCCTTTGGTGCCCTCGCCCGTCCCGCCTGATGCCGGCGCCCCGGCAGCCTCCCCAGTCTCGCCGCCATCGGTTGTTGCCGGCGAAGGCCGATCATTCCTCTGCAAGTCGGCAACCTCTTGCGTGTTGTCGTTCGCCTTGGCTGCTGTGCGGTCGCCTGCCTCGGCGGCGCCCGCCGCAGCGTCCCCCGCCCCAGCGATGCCCGATCGGGGATTGCTTCCCCCGGCTGCCTGAGCTGCGTCGGGAGCCTTTGCCGGCGCAGCGGATGAGGATTGCTGTGGCGCAGCGGGGGCCTCGGCCGGTTGTGCCGCTGTGCTCGTTGCTGCGGTGGTTTGCGCGGGGCTTGCGGTTCCCGTGCCACCCGTCTTTGCCGCGGCCGCCGCTCCTGCGTCTGCCGCTGCCGCGCCTGCGTCTGCCGCTGCCGCTGCCGTATGCGACGTTGCCGCACGCGCTCTTGCTACGCCGCCTACGCCGCCACCCGCCGCGCCTGCCTTCGCTGCGCCGCTTCCATTGCCGGCGCTGGCGCTGCCTTTTCTGGTTTTGATGTTTGCTGCGCTCTCTTTCGCTGCCTCCTCATCTGCAAACAACGGCGTTGAGAGGTAGCGCTCGGCAAACGAGCAGGCGAAGGTGACGATGGTGCGCCCCTCCATGCCATCGAGGGCGGCGATCTGAAGCGCCACCGCAACATTGGCGCCTGTCGATATGCCGGCCGGGATGCCCTCGAGCCGGGCCAGGCGGCGGGCCGTCTTGAACGCCGTCTCGTTATCGACCTGAATGACATAGTCGACAAGGCTGGTGTCGCAGTTGACCGGTATAAAGCCCGCGCCAATGCCCTGGATCTTGTGCGGGCCCGGCTCACCGCCCGAAAGGACCGGGCTCGTCGTCGGCTCGACGGCAATCATCCGGAGCTCCGGCCGCCGCGGCTTGAGCGCACGCGCGCATCCCGTAATCGTGCCGCCAGTGCCCACGCCCGAGACGATGATATCGACCTCGCCGCCCGTGTCGTTCCAGATCTCCTCGGCCGTCGTGCGCTCGTGAATGGCCGGATTGGCCGGATGGTCGAACTGGCCCGGTATGACGGCATTGCCGATCTCCTTGGCCAGCGCCTCGGCGCGCTCGACGGCGCCCCGCATGCCCTTCTCTGCCGGGGTCAGGACGAGCTCCGCCCCGAGATGGTGGAACATCTTGCGCCGCTCGAGCGACATCGATTCGGGCATAACCAGAATGAGCCGCAGCCCCCGCGTGGCAGCGACAAAGGCGAGCGCAATGCCGGTGTTGCCCGAGGTGGGCTCGATCAGCGTCGTTTCCGGCGTGATTTTGCCCGCCGCCTCGAGGGCATCGATCATCGCCAGCCCGATACGATCCTTGACGCTTGCGAGCGGATTGAAAAACTCGAGCTTGAGCAGCACCCGTCCCTTGGCGCCCGCCTCCTCGGCAATGCGATTGAGCCGCACGAGAGGCGTGTTGCCGATGGTTTGGGCGATATTGTCATAGATGCGCCCATGCCCCGCGCTCTTGCTGCTCTTGCTGGACTCTTTGGTGGGCTTTGCTGGAGCTGCGTCATTCATTGGCTCGGCTCCCTCGCGTCAAAACTCATGGGCGACGGCTGAGACGGCTGAATGGCAATGGGTCAGGCACGAAGATATGCATTCGGCCGCGTCCCGGCGTTCTTCTAAAGTCAGAATAAGGCATCTGATCGACCTTGCCCAGACATAGTCTTTTTGGCGCTTGGGCGGCTTTTCGGCTGGCGGTGCCTGGCGAGGCGCCGCAAACCTCGTTGCGTTGCTGCGCTTCAGATGCCAGTCGAGCCGAAGCCGCCCTCGCCCCGCTCGCTATCCTCGAGCTCGGGAACCGGCACCCAGCGACAGCGCACCACCGGCTGGATGACCAGCTGTGCGATGCGATCGCCGCGCCTCACCTCGAACGCCTCCTCGCCCAAATTGATGAGCAGAACGCGGATCTCGCCCCGATAGTCGGCATCGATTGTCCCCGGGCTGTTGAGCACCGTAATTCCCGCCCTCAGCGCGAGGCCCGAGCGCGGCCGCACCTGCGCCTCAAACCCCTCGGGCAAGGCGATCGCAAGGCCCGTGGGCACGAGGGCGCGCACGCCTGGCGCGAGGCGGATCGGCGCATCCGGGGCGACGGCGGCCACAAGATCCATCCCCGCCGCAGCACTCGACTGGTAGCTCGGCAGCGCGAGCCCCTCGGACCCTGCGAGCCGGCATACCCGCACCGTCACCTGGCGCACCTTCCTTTCGCTCACCGCCCCTCTGCTCATCGTCGCCCACTGCTTGCTCGCCGTCGCCTGGCTCGCCGTGGCATGAGTTCCTACACAAGCCTTCTTGGAGCCATTGTCGCAAGCGTTCCTGGAGTCATTGAGTCATTGCCATGACACTAGCGCTCCCGGCCCAATGCGGCCATCGGCGCACACACTGCCCCGTGGGCCCCGGCTGAACCCGTCCCACGGCGAATTGCTGATTGGCCTACATGATGCTAACTCGTTCCACCAGACCGGTTAAGCCCCATGCATCGCACACGCTGCGCATGTTACACGGGATGCGCGCCGTGTGTCGTGTGTCGTGTTGAAGTGTCCTCTCTCTTGAGGTGGACGCTTGCGGGGCCCTGCTCGAAGGCGGCGCCTGGGCCAACGGCGGCTGAGGATTAACCATTGGCCCCGGTTCGCGATTGGTCCCGTGTTCCAATTGCCAATCGGCCCGAGATAATGGCCGAGATAATGATTGGCCAGAGGCGCGCCACCAAGCGCACCAAGCGTTCGAAAAGCGTTCGAACAGATCAGGCGCCTCAACAGATCGAGCACCCGATCCCTTGTGCATGCGCTGCGGAGCGACCGTGAGACCAGAGCCCGAGAGATTTCACACCGACCCGCTCGAGGCGCGCGAGGCGCTCGAGGCGCTCGAAGCATCGGTGCGCCCGGCCTGGGTTCTCGCGCCGCGCGCGCCGCGCTTCGTCTGGGCCAATCGGGCGGGCGTCCGGCGTTGGGGTGCGGCCAATCTCGAAGCACTCTGCGAGGTGCCGCTCGATCGTGCCATGCCGGCTTTGCGAACACTCGAGGAGTTTGCCTCTCGAGACCACGATAAGGGCGCGGCCGAGACGGTCGAGCTCACACTCTGGACATTGCGTGGTGTCGAGGTGCTCGTCTGCCGTTGCCGGGTCCTCGAGGACGGGCCCTTCGCCGGCGGGGTGCTGATCGAGGCCATCGAGGAGGAGGATGGGCCCGCACACGCGGACGAGCCTTGCTCGGAGGCGCGGCGCGAGGTCGGCTCGTGCGCCGCCGCGGCGCGCGATGAGCCTGGCAAGGCGCGGCGGGTGCACCGGGCTGCCACGGCCGAGCGCACCGGGATCGACAGCGCCGGGACCGACAGCACCGGGGCCGAGAGCAGCAGGGCCGAGAGTCCTGGGGCCGAGAGCAGCAGGGCCGAGAGTCCTGAGCCTGAGAGCAGCAGGGCCGAGAGCCCCGGGGCGGAGAGCACGATGGCGGAAATCGCCGCCAAGATCGGAGCCGCCGCTCACGCGCTGGCCGGACCGGAGCGCGGAAAAGGCGTGGCAAGGACACTCCAACGCTCTTCCGACTCTAACGAGTCTAACGCATCCAGCTCTGGCGAGGAAAAAGGAGTGCAGCACCCAAGGCCCGAAGGCGCCGTACGCGCTCCGTCAGCGTCATCGGCAGGTGCGCCCAGAGCTTTGCCGCGACCTCCCAATGCCCGCAAGCGGCAAGCCAGTGTTTCCGGCGGCAGCGGACGGCCCGTCGCCAGTAAAGGGGCGCAGCGGCGCAAGGCGCCCGGCGGCGAGCGCATCGGCCCACCCCGAGCCCCACGCCGACCGACGAACGAGGGGCGGGATGCGGCCGCGGACCGGCAAGGCGCTCCCCCCGAGGCGCCCGAGGAGCCCTCGCTCCTGGCCCGACTGGGCCACGAGGTGCGCACCCCGCTCGGCTCGATCATCGGCTTTGCCGAGCTCATGAAGCGGGCGGAGTTTGGCCCCATCGCCAATCCGCGCTACGAGGGCTATGTCGACGATATTCTCGCCAGCGCCCGTCATGCCTTGAGCCTCGTTGATGAACTGCTTTCTCATGCCGCGGGTGAAGCGCAAGGCGGAAAGAGGGGGGGCAAGAGCACGAGCGGCAGGCTGCGGGGCGTGCCCCACCTTTGTGCACGCGACATTGCCGGGATCGCAGAGCGCGCGGTAAGCTCCTTGCGCCCGCTCGCTCTCGAGCATGAGGTGAACGTTGTGCTCGAGACGGGCTTTGACGCGAGAGAGAACGCGAAGGAGGGCGTTGCAGAGAGAACGAATGAGGCTGGCGGCGTTTGCCGGCCTCCCCAGGCGGCCACGGCGCGCGATGTCATGCAGATTGTGCTCAACCTCTTGAGCAATGCCATCAAATATACGCCCCCGGGCGGCAGGGTCACGGTGGCCTGCCGCATGCGTGGCGCGGGGGGCGCTGAGGGGCTATGCGAGCTCAGCATCACCGATACGGGGCCCGGTATGACGCCTGAGGAGATTGCGCGCGCCCTCGAGCCCTATGCACGGCTTGAGAGCACAGCAGCGCTGGCGGAGGGGTCGGGGCTTGGCCTCGCGCTCTGCAAGTCGTTGTGTGAGCGACTGGGCGCACAACTCGAGATCGACAGCATGCCTGGCCGCGGCACCACCGCGCGCGTCATTTTCTCTGTGCCAATTGACTCTGGCATATGCTGATATCTCCTGGCATATCCCCCCGCGCGCATAGGCATACAGGCGCACCAGGCGCGCGCTGCCCCGAGAGCGAATGTCGAGCGCGCACCCACAAGAGCGAAAATGAACAAAGCCAACGACCAGCCAGCGAATGAGCGGGCGAGCCGACGCCGAGGCGCTTCGGGATCGCGTGAGGCAAAGGAGCAAGGGGCGAAGGTCCGAGGGGCGGGGGTGCGAGGGACTGAGGACCGAGGGGTTGAGAAAGCGGCAATGTCCACCGGCGCGCCCGCGCTCGGGACCGCCGCCGCCTCGCGCGCGGGGTTCCTCGGTCATGCTGTGGGATGGGGGCCGGCGTTGATGAGAAGGCTCAGGCGCTGGCGGGCCAAGCGGCGGGTCTCGCCCCTCTGGACGGTGGCGGTGGCGGTCATCGTCCTCCTCATGCTGTTGCCCATCCTCGCCATTGTCGTCATCGCATTGGGTGCCTCCGACGGAGCCTGGCACGAGATCGTCGCGCCACAGACACGTCGGGCCGCCTTGCGCACACTTTGGCTCTTGGGGGGTGTGGGCGCGCTCACGCTTCTCATTGGAACAGGCACCGCCTGGCTTGTCAGCATGTACCGTTTCCCCTGGCGCGACCGTCTCGATTGGATGCTCGTCGTCCCCCTTGCGATGCCCA
>WGBL01000219.1 GCA_015494375.1 Hyphomicrobiales bacterium
GTCTGGCGCGGTGCGACGGCGCGCGGGGCCATTGCCGGTTTGCTCGCAGGCTTTGCCGTCTGGGCCTATACGCTCGTTCTGCCGTGGTTCACCGATGCGGGCTGGATTTCAAAGGCGATACAACTCGAGGGGCCGTTCGGCCTCGGCTTTCTGCGGCCGCAAATGCTCTTCAATCTCCAGTTCGAGCCGCTCACCCATGGCGTGATCTGGTCGCTGTTTGCCAACGTCCTGGCGTTCGTGACCTTCTCTCTCACGCGCCCCGCCAGGCCGATCGAGCGCCTGCAGGCCAGTGTCTTCGTCCAGTCCGACTTCCCCGTCGCGCAATCGCCAGGAATGCGTCTCTGGCGCTCCTCGGTGACGGTCAGCGATCTTGAGCGCCTGGCCGCCCGCTATGTGGGCGCCGAACGGGCGGCGCGCTCGTTCCGCGAGCATTTCGAGAGCCGCAACATGGGCGCCAATCCGAACACCGAGGCCGACCCCCAGACGCTGCGTTTTACCGAGCATTTGCTCGCAAGCGCCATCGGCGCGGCCTCGTCGCGCCTCGTGCTTTCGCTGCTGCTCAAGCGCCACAATGTCGGTCATCGCTCGGCGCTCAAGCTGCTCGACGACGCCTCGGAGGCGCTACAATACAACCGCGATCTCTTGCAATCGGCGCTTGATCAGGTGGACCAAGGCTTGAGCGTCTTTGACAAGGACTTGCGCCTCATCTGTTGGAACAGGCAGTTTCGCGAGCTCCTGGGCCTGCCGCCTGAAGTGGGGCGCGTCGGCATGCCGCTCGACCGCATTTTGAGAAAGCTTGCCGAGCGCGGCGACTTCGGCGGCGGTGATCTCGAGGCGCTCATTGCCGAGCGGATCGAGAAGCTGGCAACCCGAATGGAGCCGTTTCATGAGCGCCTGATGGGCGGCCGGCGCGTGCTCGAGGTCCGCTCGAGCCCGATGCCCCAAGGGGGCTTTGTGGCCACCTTTAGCGACATCACTCAGCGCGTGGCGGCGGCCGATGCGCTGCGGCGTGCCAATGAGACCCTCGAGCGGCGGGTGCGTGAGCGCACGGCCGAGCTCACCAAGGTCAATCGGGCGCTTGCCGAGGCCAAGGCCAAGGCCGATCAGGCCAATCTCGACAAAACCCGCTTTCTCGCCGCCGCCAGCCACGACATCCTGCAGCCGCTCAATGCGGCGCGCCTTTATGCGACAAGCCTTGTCGAGCGTGAAAAGGATTCTGAGAACCGCAGGCTCGCAGCCAACATCGATGCCTCGCTCGAGGCGGTCGAGGAAATCCTCGCCGCACTCCTCGATATCTCACGGCTCGATGCGGGCGCCATGCAGCCCGAGCCCGCGCGCATAGCGTTGAGCGACCTCTTCGAGCGCTTGCGGCTCGAGTTTGCCCCTTTGGCCGACGAAAAGGGCCTCAGCTTGCGGATCATGCCGACGCGCCTCTGGGTGCGCTCCGATCGCCGGCTGCTCAGGCGCATGCTTCAGAACTATCTATCGAATGCCATCAAGTACACCGAGTGCGGGCGCGTGACACTCGGATGCAGGCGGCGCGGCGATGAGGTGGAGATCCAGGTCTGGGATACAGGCATCGGCATCCCCGAGGACGAGCAGCCGCTTGTCTTCGAGGAGTTTCGCCGCCTGCATGACAAGCGCTCGGGCGCGCGCGGGCTCGGCCTCGGGCTGTCCATCGTCCAGCGCATCGCCCGCGTGCTCGGGCACGAGATCGGCGTACGCTCGGAGCCCGGTCGCGGCTCCATGTTCTTTGTCAGGCTCGCGCGTGTGGCGGCTCCCTCGGTTGAAGAGGTGCCCCGGGAGCGGGCGGGCGCAGGCCAGACAATGAGCGGCTCGCTCGCCCTTTGCATCGACAATGAGCCGCGGATCGTCGAGAGCATGGCGACGCTCTTGAACAATTGGGGCTGTGAGGTGATAACCGCGCTCGGTATCCGCGAGGCGCTCGAGGCGGTTGAGGCGGAGGGGCGCGCACCCGACATGGTGCTGGCCGACTATCATCTCGACGATGGCACGGGGCTCGAGGCCGTCTCGGCGCTCTGGGAGCGGACGAAAAGGGAAATTCCGGCCGTCATCATCACGGCAGACCATTCGCCTGAGCTCGAGCGGGAGATCCGCCGTCGCGGCCTCGCCCTCTTGCGCAAGCCGCTCAAGCCCGCTCAGTTGCGCGCACTCATGGCCCAGTGTCAGCAGGCCCGCGCCGCCGCGGAATAGGCTGGCCCGGGGAGAGGCAGCCCCGGGGAGGGGGCGCTGCTGTCTGGTTCAATCGCCAAAGGCTCCGCCCAAGCTGCTTGTTCGCAAGCCGACTCAGCCGATCTGCGATTGCGTGGACATGATCCGATCGGTTTGCAGCCCGGCTCCTCCGCTGCAGCTTCTCTCTGTCACTCCTCCCCCACTTTTCATGCCACCTGCACCGTCTCGTACCAAGGCTGGATCGACCGCTCCGGCTGGTCAGAAGGTTCTGGTCGGGCGTCAATCCCCGACCAGGGCCAGGCATCAGCGTCCTTGCCAAACCAGGAAGGTCCATACATGACGTTGAAGAAAAAGAGGATGACGAAAAAGGGGATGACGAAAAAGGGGATGACGAAAAAGGGGATGACGACGGAGAAAGAGCGATGACGAGGACGTAGGTCGGCGGTGGTGGGAGCAGTCGGAGCAAGGGTCACGCGGTCAACCGGACAGCAGTGCCTACTTCGAAGGTTGCAGCCGTGTGGTGCTATGTGCCGTCCGCAAAGCCCATCGACGCGCAAAATACACTCCAACCACCCAAGGCCCGGCGCCCCCTGGCAGATCGTCGCGGGGCGCTTGACGGCCAGCGGCCAGGCGGCAAATACTCAACAGTTGCCATTGCAATATGCGAATATTCGCAATATGCGAATGTGCTGATGTGCGCAGTAAGCGGACAAATGAATTGACCGCAGTAGAGTGCATGTGAGCCGGGCCAGCGGAACCGGGTCAGGTGAGCCGGGTCAGGTGAGCCGGGTCAAGTGAACCGGATAAAGTGAGCCCGGCAAAGCGGCGCGCTGTGGGGCGTGCTCGGGGGTGCCTCGTCGGCAAGATCGGCGTTGGGGCGCCTCGATGATGTCGCTGATGGGAGCGGCTCACACACTTGCCGGGGGGAGGGTGAAAGGCGATGGAAGAACTCAGGGCGCTTGTTGTCGAGAATGCGGGCCTCTATCTGGCACTCGGCGGGCTCGTCATCGGTTTCATATTCGGCTTTGTGGTGCATACGACGAATTTCTGCACCATGGGCTCGATCTCCGACGTCCTGACGTTCGGCGATTCGCGCCGCCTGAGGGCATGGTTGCTCGCAAGCGGCACGGCGCTCGCCGGGGCGCAACTGCTCATGGGCCTTGGTGTCGTCGATCTCGGCCAGTCGATGTATCTCGGCGCGATGCTCAACTGGCCGAGCCAGATCATCGGCGGCGTCATGTTCGGCTTCGGCATGGTCTTTGCCGGGGGCTGCGCGAGCCGCAATATCGCCCGGGTGGGCGGTGGCGATTTGCGCTCGATTTTTGTGCTGATTTTCGTCGGGCTCTTTGCGTACATGACAATCGGCGGCATTCTCGCCCCGATGCGGGTCAATTTCGCCCAGGCCACGGCGCTCGACCTTTCGCTGTTCGACATCGAGAACCAGGGGCTGGGCACGCTCGTCGGCCATGTGTTGTCGGTCGACGGCGAGATCGCAACGCGCGTCATTGCCGCTGCTCTGGTCGCCGCCATCCTGGTGTTCTGTTTCTCGCACAAGGGGTTTCGCACCTCGCCGCCCCATGTGATTGCGGGGGTCGTCATCGGCCTTTGTGTGGTCGCGGGCTGGGCGCTGACGGGCCTCGCCTACGACGAGTTCGCCGACAATCCCATTCGCCCAATCTCGCTCTCCTATGTGCGGCCGGCGGGCGACACCATGGAGTACCTCACCCGCTACACGGCCCTTGGCCTGCCGGGCTTCGGGGTCATGACGGTGTTCGGCGCACTGCTCGGCTCGTTCATCGCCTCGATGATGCAAGGTGATTTCAAGCTCACCACGTTTGCGGGCAAGGGCGATACGTTGCGCAACATGTTCGGTGCCGCGCTCATGGGCATCGGCGGCGTCATGGCACTCGGCTGCACCATCGGCCAGGCGATCACCGGCTTCTCGACGCTTGCCGCCGGCTCGCTCATCACCTTCGCCGCCATCGTGGTGGGCGGCATCTTCGGCATGAAGTTCCTCGAGCGCATGCTTTTGGCCGAGGCCGGCTAGCCCTCGCGCGATGCTTGCTCAATGCGGGCCTTGCCCGCCTCGTCCCCCATTTGAAGCCTTGCCCAGTCCACGCCCTACCCAAGCCGCGGCGGGGTTGCGCGATTGCCTACCTGGCTCAGCGCCGCGACTGTTAGCGCCGTGGCCGCTCGGGCCCGGCGATGGCAGGCAATGACTTGAGATAGGCGGCAATCGCCGCGCGATCGGCCGCAGGCAGCTTGGCGAGGTTCTCCTGAACCTCGACCATGGCGCCGCCGAAGCTGTCGAACGAGGGCGTGAGCCCGGTCTCGAGCGCATAGGCGATGTCCTTGGCGGACCAGTTGGCAAGCCCTTTGGGATGTTGGGTGATGTTGGGCACCCATCCCTTGCCGTCGGGCGAGGGGCCGCCCGCCAGATACTGGCTCTTGATAAAGCCGCCCAGGAGATTGCGCGGGGTGTGGCACTCGCCGCAATGGCCGGGCCCATCGACGAGGTAACGGCCGTGCTCCTCGAGGGCGCTTCGGTCCGGTCGCGGGCGAAAGCCGTCTTCTTCGAAGAACAGGAGCTTCCAGAGCCCGAGTCCGCGCCGCCAACGGAGCGGCAGAGCAAGCTCATGAGCCGGCGCTCGGGCGCGGATGGGGGGCAGCGTCTTGAGATAGGCGAAAAGATCGAGCACGTCCTCGGTTCGCATAAGGCGATAAGAAGTGTAGGGAAATGCCGGGTAGTAGTGCCGGCCGTCGGGCGCCACGCCGCGTTTGAGGGCGTTGACGAAATCCTTGGCCGTCCAGGTGCCGATCCCGGTCTCCCGGTCGGGCGAGATATTGGGCGCATAGAAGGTGCCGAAGGGTGTCTTGAGGCAGCGCCCGCCCGCCAGTCGCTTCTTGTAAGTTTCCTTGTCTTCGCCCTCTTTTTCTCTTGGGCGGTCGCAGCGCCTTTCCGACGCCGCGCCATGGCAAGAGCCGCATCCCCCCGCCCAGAACATCCGCTCGCCGTTGGCGAGATCGGGAGTGTGGGCCGGCAGCGAGGCGATCGTGCTCGGCGCCGTCAGCAGAGAGAAGGCGCTTCCCCCAACGCCGGCCAAGAGCACGAGCCCGATAAGGAGATTCCGCATGCGCCACATACCTGGGAACAGATAAGGCGGGAGATAAGGCGAGACCACGCCCGTCGCCAACTTGCGGGGCTCTCGAGCCGGCCATGCGCGCAGGCAGGGCCTTGCCCTGTCACCACGCGCTTGGTCTAGCCCGCCCGGCGGCCGGCCGTGCGGGCCCGCACCCCTCGGCAGACGGGACGGCCCGCGGCCCTGCCGGAGCCGGGGCAACAACGCTCAAGATCTCAGTTGTCAGTTGTCCTCGAGTCGGAAATCCTTGTGGCAGGCCTTGCAATTCTCGGTGAGCTTGACAAAGGCGCCCTTGAGAGCGTCGGGCCCATTGCCGGCCACCGAAGCGCCGGCCTTGGCGTCCTTCTCGAGCGAAGCGGCCAGCTTTTGAAAGCGGGCCATATCCTCCCAGATGGCATCGGCAGCCTTGGAATCGGGGTCGCCCGCACTGTCTTCAGGAAAGAGCTTGACGAACTTGGCCGGCACACCGGCGATGGTCTCCATGGCGGCCACTGCAGCGGCGGCGTCATAGGGCACCTTGCCCTGGAGCATCTCGCCCATGGTCTTGGTGGCCTTGCCGACTGATTTCATGAGTTTCTGGCGTTCTTTGATGACGTCCTCCTGGGCAAGGCCCGGCGCAACGGGCCCCACGGCAAGCCCCATCCCCACGACCAAAAGAAGCAATCTTCTCAATTGTTTCATGCAACTTCTCCCTTCTCCCATTTTCATTGAACAGGTTCGTTTGCCTTTTGTCCCCCATTTCGCACGGACTGGGTCTTTGGTTGTTTGCGCTTGCTTGCGCGCAAAACGCCGTGATCCTGACATCACTGCCAGGCTGCTCGCAAGCCCCCGGCCGCTCACAAGCTTGGGAGCGCATAAACCCTTGCGCGAAGCCGGCACTGCAAGGGCCTTCGCGCCATGGTATGGGCTCTGATGGTGAACTTGGCAAATTAACCACAGGCGCTTGCCTTGGCCAGTCCGGCGGCAAAGCGAAGCAAAGCAAAGTGGCTCAGCATCCATGAAAGGCAAGGCCATGCCCCATGGCGGCAAATTGTTGATCGAAACATTGCGGTGCGCGGGCGTCGAGCGGGTGTTCTGTGTGCCCGGCGAGAGCTATCTCGCAGCCCTCGACGCCCTCTATGATGAGACGGGGATTGCAACCATCGTCTGCCGCCAGGAAGGAGGTGCGGCCATGATGGCCGAGGCCCACGGCAAACTCACAGGCGCGCCGGGCGTCTGTTTTGTCACCCGCGGCCCAGGCGCCGCGAACGCCGCCATCGGTGTGCATATTGCGCAGCAGGATTCGAGCCCGATGATCCTCTTTGTCGGGCTGCCGTCACGCGAGTTTCAGGATCGCGAGGCCTTCCAGGAGATCGACGTGAGGGCGGTCTTCGGCAGCCTCGCCAAATGGGCGGCGGTGGTGCCGAGCAGCGAACGACTGCCAGAATATGTCGCCCGCGCCTTTGCCCTCGCCCGCGCGGGCCGGCCGGGGCCCGTGGTGCTGGGGTTGCCCGAGGATGTGCTGTCAGAGCCCATTGCCGCCGGGAAGCCACCCGTCCCCGCGCCTCGGCA
>WGBL01000220.1 GCA_015494375.1 Hyphomicrobiales bacterium
CTATCGACCTCATGCCGGGGGTCCTCATACTCATTCTTTGCGGGGTTCAGGCCGCCATTCGCCGCGAGGAGGGGGGTGAGCTCGATGGCCATGCGATCACCGCCGATGACATGATGCGCGCCATGCGCCTCTATCGTGCGATGGTCGAGGAGCGGGAGACGGTCGTCGCCCCTCCGACCACTGCCAATGCCGGCAATGGCGAGCCCGCCGCAGTCGAGCCCGGCGAGAGAGCGGGCAGCAAGACGGCGGCCGAGCGGCAGGGCCTGCAAGGCCAGAGGGAGGCCAAGCCCCAGGCTGTTGCCAGCAGCGAGGCGGAACGCCAGGGCGCGAACAATATCGCGACGCTCACCGCCCCCGGCACGGCGCGCAGCAGCAAAGAGGCCTGAATGGGGTAATGGGGTGCGGCGGCCATGTTGTCCAATGACGATCCACCGGGCCGGATCGAGCGTTTTCTCAACCGATTGCCGGAGGGTCTTTTCCTGCGCCTCGTCTTGCTCGCTGTCGTGGGCGCAACGGGCATCATGCTCGCAAGCGATTTCGAGCAGCTGAAGAACGCCCGCCAGGCCGCACTGCCCGGCTCACAGCGCACCGAACCCCTGATCCTTGCGCCCCCCGGCCGCAAGGATCACCTGCGGCCCTATCTGCCCCGTACAATGCCGCGGCGACGGGGTGCGCGACCGGTTCGCCTGCCCGGCTATGAGCATCCGCCCCCCGCCAGCGCGCTGTCGCGGCGCATGGTCTTTCGCCTCGGCAGTGGGGGCCGCGCTTCGGCACTCGGGCGCATCGAGCCCGGCACCGCCGGCGAGCTCGAGCGCTTCCTCGATCGCAACAAAGGCAAAGTGCGTGCGCTCAGCCTCCATTCGCCAGGCGGCGCCGTCGCCGAGGCCATCGATATGGCCCGCCTCATCCGCAAGCGAGGCCTCGATACCCGCATTGAGCGGAATGGCTATTGCGCTTCGTCCTGCCCGCTCGTCTTTGCCGGCGGCAAGGAGCGCCAGGCTGCGCGTAGCGCCTGGATCGGCGTGCACCAGGTCTATGCCCTGCCAGAAGCTGTCGGCTCGCTCCACGAGGGCATGGCCGAGGCGCAAAAGGTGAGCGCAGTGTGCCAAACCCTGCTGGTCGAAATGGGGGTCGATCCGCGCGTCTGGCTCCATGCCATGAGCACGGCAAAGGATCAGCTCTATATTTTTACGCCGGAGCAATTGCTCGAACTGAAACTGGCCACCAAGCTCACGGGTTCTGACAGCACCCGCAGATCGGCGCGGCGCTAGACAGAAATGCGGCCAATGTCGCTCCCGGCAAGCACGCCGTCCATCCGCATTTCTATCCGGCACCAATGAACACCATGTCTCTGAGAGTTTCATGGCTATGGCGCCTCGACAATCCCGTGGGGAAAGGGCACTGCAAGATGGCACCCGGCGCGGCCGCGGGATTTCGGGGACGACACGCCGCTCCCCTTCCGATTTCTGATTTCCGACTTCTGGCTTCTGGTTTCTGGCTTCTGAGCTACGGTAGCGGAAAGTTTACCGCCCACCCCTCATGATCGGATTCGTGTTGCTTGTCGCGGGCCCGCCCGACAGACTACGAATGGCCAAGCGAAATTGCCCACGAGTTTTCGTAGAAAGGCTTTCGTATGAGCGCCCACAATTGTAGCCATCAGAAGCGATCAGATGAGGCCAGAGCGTCATGTCCAGGCAGGCCCTCAACCAGCAGTTTGCCCAATCGTCATTCCTTCATGGCGTCAACGCCCGCTACATCGAAGAGCTGTACGCCCGCTACCAGGAAAATCCCGCAACTGTCGATGAGCAGTGGCGAAACTTCTTCGCCACCCTCAAGGATGAACGCGAAAGCGTCGTTCGCGAGGTCCGCGGCCCTTCCTGGGCGCGGCCCGATTGGCCGCCCCTGGGCGATGCCGATGGCAACGGCGACCTGAGCGCTTTGCTCGATGGCGACAAGGAGCGCCTCGAGCGCCGGATTTCCGAGCGGATCGCGGCCTTCGCCAAAGGAGCGGGCATCGAGACGACACCGGCGGCGACGCTGCGCGCCACCCAGGATTCCATCCGCGCACTCATGATGATCCGCGCCTATCGCGTGCGCGGCCATCTCGCAGCCGACCTCGATCCTCTGGGGCTTTTCAAGCGGGGCGAGCATCCCGAGCTTAAGCCCGAAAGCTATGGTTTCACCAGTGCAGACCTCGACCGCCCCATTTTTCTCGATCGGGTGCTCGGGCTCGAAATGGCCACAATGCGCCAGATCCTCGCCATACTCCAGCGCACCTATTGCGGCCACATCGGGGTCGAGTTCATGCACATCTCGGACCCTGAGCAGAAGGCCTGGATCCAGCAGCGCATCGAGGGCGAGGACAAGGGCATCTCGTTCACGCCGGAGGGCAAGCGCGCAATCCTCAACAAGCTGATCGAGGCCGAGCTGTTCGAGAAGTTCCTCGACCTCAAATACACGGGCACCAAGCGATTCGGACTCGACGGCGCCGAGTCGACCGTGCCTGCGCTCGAGCAGATCATCAAGCGCGGCGGCCAGCTCGGCCTCAAGGAGATCGTCATCGGCATGCCCCACCGAGGCCGCCTCAATGTGCTGGCCAATGTCATGGGCAAACCCCACCGGGCCATCTTCAACGAGTTCAAAGGCGGCTCGGCCAATCCCGACGATGTGGAGGGCTCGGGCGATGTCAAGTATCACCTGGGGGCGTCATCCGATCGCGAGTTCGACGGCAACCGCGTCCATCTCTCGCTTACGGCCAATCCGTCGCATCTCGAGAGCGTCGATCCGGTGGTGCTCGGCAAGGCGCGCGCCAAGCAGGACCAGCACGAGGATCATGAGCGGCGCAAGGTCTTGCCGCTCCTCCTCCATGGCGATGCGGCATTCGCCGGCCAGGGCGTCGTTGCCGAATGCTTCGGCCTCTCGGGCCTCAAGGGACACCGCACCGGCGGCTCCCTCCATTTCATCGTCAACAATCAGATCGGCTTCACGACCACACCCCATTATGCGCGCTCCTCGCCCTATCCTTCGGATGTCGCGCGCATGATCGAAGCGCTCATCCTTCATGTCAACGGCGACGATCCCGAGGCGGTCGTCTATGTGGCCAAGGTGGCAACCGAGTTCCGCCAGCGCTTCCAGAAGCCCGTGGTCATCGACATGTTCTGCTATCGCCGGCATGGCCACAACGAGGGCGATGACCCCTCGTTCACGCAGCCGCTCATGTATAAGGCGATCCGCAAACACCCCCGCGTTTCCGAAATCTATGCCAAGCGCCTCGTCGAAGAAGGCACCATCGGCGAAGCCGAAGTGGAGCAGATGGCGCGCGATTACCGCGCTCATCTCGACAGCGAATTCGAGAGTGCCGATTCCTATAGGCCCAACAAGGCCGATTGGCTCGACGGCCGCTGGTCAGGTATCGGTTTCGCCGAGGAAGGACCCCGCCGGGGCGTGACGGCGGTCAGGCGCGATGTTCTCGTCGAGCTCGGCCGCCAGATCACCAAGATCCCCAAGGGCTTTCACATCCACAAGACCATCGAACGCCTCCTCCGCCGGCGCCGCGAGATGATCGAGACGGGCAAGGGGATCGATTGGGCGATGGCCGAGCACCTGGCCTTTGCCACCCTCCTCAACGAGGGTTTCCCGGTCCGGCTGTCGGGCCAGGACAGCGAGCGTGGCACCTTTTCCCAGCGCCATGCGGTGCTCGTCGATCAGGAGGACGAGCGCCGTTACACCCCGCTCGAGCATGTCGCGCCCGACCAGGGCCGCTTTGAGGTCATCAACTCGATGCTCTCGGAAGAGGCGGTGCTCGGGTTCGAGTACGGCTACAGCGTGGCCGAGCCCATGGCGCTCGTGCTTTGGGAGGCGCAATTCGGTGATTTCGTCAATGGGGCCCAGGTCATCATCGATCAGTTCATCTCCTCGGGCGAGCGCAAATGGCTGCGCATGTGCGGGCTCGTCATGCTGCTGCCCCACGGCTACGAGGGCCAGGGGCCCGAGCACTCCTCGGCGCGGCTCGAGCGCTTCCTCCAGCTCTCGGCCGAGGACAACTGGCAAGTGGCCAACTGCACCACACCGGCGAACTATTTCCATATCTTGCGCCGCCAGCTCCATCGCAAGTTCCGCAAGCCCCTCGTCCTCATGACCCCGAAGTCGCTGTTGCGCCACAAGCGTGTGGTCTCCGACATCGAGGCCCTCTCCGAGGGCTCGACCTTTCATCGCGTGCTTTGGGACGACGCTCAGACGGGTGTGGCCGGTGGGCTTGAGCTCGTCCCCGATGAGCGCATCCGCCGAGTCGTGCTGTGCTCGGGCAAGGTCTATTATGACCTTCTCGAGGAGCGCGAGCGCCGGGGAATCGATGATATCTATCTGATGCGCCTCGAGCAGCTCTATCCATTCCCCTTCCGCGCGCTCATCACCGAGCTCGGGCGTTTCAAGAACGCCGAGATGGTTTGGTGCCAGGAGGAGCCCAAGAACATGGGGGCCTGGGCCTTTGTCGAGCCCAATATCGAATGGGTGCTCGAGCATATCGGTGCCAGGTTCGCGCGCCCGCGCTATGTCGGGCGGCCGGCCTCGGCGGCAACGGCGACGGGCCTCTTGGGCCGGCACTTGGAGGAGCAGGCCAAGCTTGTCGACGAGGCCTTGACGCTCAGCTGAGAGGCCCTGACGCTCAGCGAAGGAGGGCGAGGAGATGACAACCGAGATCAAGGTTCCGACCCTTGGTGAGTCGGTTACTGAGGCGACCGTCGGGCAATGGTTCAAGAAAGCCGGCGAGCCGGTTGTGGCCGACGAGCCGCTGGTCGAGCTCGAGACCGACAAGGTAACCCTCGAGGTGCCGGCGCCGGTGAGTGGTGTGCTCGCGGAAATCCTTGTGCCCGAAGGCGAGACGGTGGCCGTCGGTGCCGTAATTGGGGCCATCAGCGAGGGGAGCGCGGGCGAAAAAGGCGAAAGCGTGGCTGCCGCCGCAGGCAACGGCCGGGCCGCAAGCAGCACAAGCGGCTCAGGTGGTGCAAGTGGTTCAAGTGGTGCGAGTGTTGGCGGTGGGCCGGCGAGCCAACCAGCACAAGCCGCAGGGGCCGGCACCGCAACACCGGAGGCCGAGGCGCCTCAGCCCCAGGCAGTCGCATCGGCGGCAGCAACGCCGCAGACAGCAACGCACGAGACAACGTCGGCCGCGGCGAGCGGCGCTCCAATGCCGCCGACGCCTGCGGCACGCAAGATCCTTGCCGAGAGCAACATCGATCCCGCCGCCGTTGCCGGCTCGGGCCGACGCGGCCAGGTCCTCAAGGAAGATGCGCTCGCGGCAGCAGCGGCAACCGCGGCGCGCGGGGGCGAGGTG
>WGBL01000221.1 GCA_015494375.1 Hyphomicrobiales bacterium
CCCTTGAAGCCCGCCTTCTGAAGCTTGGGAAGGGCGATTGCATCGATTGTGAAGACAGTATAGAGCGGCATCTTCCCTTCAAGGCCCGCCTGCTGGTACTGCTTGATGAAGGCACCGCCCGCCTTGCCGGGATAGAAGACGAAAATGGCCTCGGCCCCCGACGCCTTGGCCTTGGCGAGCTCGGCCGAGAAGTCGAGCTGGGCGTCCTTGCCCCATTTGGTCAGGTCCTTGCCTTTGATCTCGCCCTTGAAGGTCCGCTCCACGCCCGCGACCACGTTCTTGCCGGCGGCATAGTTGGGCGCCATGATGTAAAGCGACTTGACGCCGAGCTGGTTGAGCACCTCCCCCATGGCCATGGGCGTCTGGTCGTTCTGCCACGACGTGGAGAAGAAATTCTTGTGGCAGAGACGGCCCGCAAGCGGCGATGGCCCCGCGTTGGAGCTGATGAGGAACTTGCCCGCGTCGAGCGCCGATTTCCGCGAGGCGAGGAGCACATGGCTCCAGATGTAGCCGGCGACGAAATCGACATTGTCTTGCTTGACGAGCTTGTCGGTCTTCTGTTTGCCGATCTCGGGCTTGAAGCCATCGTCCTCGATGATGAGGTTGATGTCGAGGCCGCCCATTTTGCCGCCCATGTGCTCGACAGCCAGGAGAACCGCATCGCGCATATCGCGGCCGATGACCCCGGCCGGTGTCGTCAATGTGGTGACAAAGCCGATCTTCACTTCGGCGGCGGCGGCCGGCCCAACCCCCGGCACCAGCCAGGCCGTAAGCAGCAGGCTCGCAATCGCGATCAGGCTCGCAATCGCAACAAAGAGGCGTTTCAGCATGGGTCTTCCCTCCCAGTTGGCGTTTCCTTAACCCGTTGGCCGGCTCCCGTTGGCCAGTTTTTAGCACCGCCAGGCGGCAATAACATCGGCCGCGATGGCCCCGATTTTAGTGCGATTTTCGCAACGTTCGTTGGCGCCTTTTCGCGACTTTAGCAAGAATCGCGCTGCATGGAAGGGCTCGTCGAGCGCTGAGTGGGCCAAAGGGGCGCCAACACGATCCTGCGTATCGTGAGCGGGCGCGGGATGAGCCACAAGACCTACACCTCAGGCGCTTCTTTGGCGATGGCCTCATAGTCCTCGACACCGCCGCCATCGAGGCAACAGCTGATGATGCGCTTGCCAAAGGCGGCAAGGTCGGGGTCCTCGAGATACTGCCTCAGCTCATGTTCGAAGAAGGTTGCGAGCATACGCGCACCCGCATCATAGGCCTCTTCACCCACCTCAGGCTGGGTTTCGGTGCGCAGGAACCAGTTCGGGATGCGATAGCCCTCGATCTGCATGGTGGTGAGCGCATAGCCAAGCAGCGGCGAGCGCGCCGGCGTCAGCTGATCGGGGCGGAAACGCGCGCCCCCACGCCGGGCCAGGTACTCGCGCGATAGCCACTGGCCATTAAAGCCCACCCGCCAGGCGCCGACATGCTGATTGGCCATCAGCACATAGCGCGTCGAGGGCGAGAGGATCATCTGATCAAGAAGCAGGTTGGCATAGTCCACGCGCCGGCCCGTTGCAAACGGCCAGAACGAGCCCACCCCCTCGCTTACGAGCCCCTGGCCCTCGTCGACGATCGAGGGGTTGGCATGTCCGCGCGGCGCCGTGAGGCGCCAGATCCAGGCGAGCGGCGCCGGCAGCACATGCAGGAAGCCGACAATGCCATAGGTCGGTTTTTCGCGCGTACACGGCGGAGTACGGATGCCGAAGCTGCGGACATCGACCTCGACGGGCTCATTGACGATGTTGGGCACCACATCGCGCGGCAACACGACGCGCGGATTGGGGCACGGCTTGCCGGGAGCGTCCTCGGTGTGCTCCCAGGGCAGACACGTGGCCTTTGGTGCGCCGTAAAGGTTGAGGAAGACGAGTGGCCGACTTGGCGCCACGCAGATCGCCTCGAGTTCGGGATTGACGCCATAACGGTCGATCTGGTCGACGCGCAAGAACCATGCCGTCTCGGCATCGGCGACGGTCAGCCTGCGGGTGCCTTCGGCGCGGAGGTCGGGATGGCAAAGGGCCATGTCGTCGGTGACCGGCTCGAGGGTGCAGCCCTGGTTGAGCGAGAGACGCCGCTTGTCACCGGTCACCAGATTGACCCCAAAGAGGATGCGGCCGTCGGTTTCGCGGTGGGGATACTCGAGCATTTCCGTCTTGCCGCCGCCGCTCGCGCCCTCATGCATGATGGTGACGATGTTGTCGTAGGGCGTCACCACACGCACGGTCGAGGCATGGGCCGTAATCCACCCCTCGGCGCGGCCGCGGTTGAGCAGGATGCCATAAACCCCCTTCTTGGCGCTCGGCCCGGGATAGAGATTGAGCGAGAAAACCTCGTGGACGGGCCCCCGGCGATTGTGCACGACGACCTGGCGGCCGTCGCAATGGCTGTGCCGGAAGGGAGGTGCGAGGTAGATGATCGCGCGCGGTCGGAAGTCTTTGGGGACGCTATCGATATCGAGCCCGCCTTGAAGATCGGCCAGGGCGCCCGCGAAAAACCCGGCATTGGCGGGCCCCACGAAAAGAGCGTCGTGGTCGATCTCGCTGCCGCCGGCCGAGAAGGGCAGCACCAATAGCTCCTGGCCAGCCAGCCAGTCGAGGATCTCCTGGCGCACCTCGGCGAAGGGCCGGGCGAAGCGATCGCGAAAGCGCGGCTGGTCGGTCGGCTCGTCGTCGCCGATCACCGTGCTTTCGGGATCGCGCCGCCGCATATAGGGCTCGAAATAGTTGGCGGCGAGCCCATTCTTGCAGCGGACAACCTCCGCCTCCACCACGCGTCCCAGGCCCGGCACCTCATAGGCGATCTCGGAGCGGTCCTCGGCGCCGTTCATGGCGAGCTCGAAAAGCTCCTCGCGATCGCGGGGAATACGGATCGAGGGTGCGGCGCGCAGGACCCGGCAAAGGTCGGGCGACCAGTCCTTGCAAGACGACAGCCAAGTGCCGACAAGGGTCTCATCGGCGGGCTTGTCGGCGCGTTCGCGCGTGTCTGCTCCGCTTTGGTTTGGTTGCTCCATTCTCACCTCGTATTCAAATTGCATTCAGGTTGTTCGAGGAACACGAACAGCGCTGCGGACGGCCGCATTGCGTGGCGAAGCGCGTGGCTCATGAGGCTTGACGGCGCCTAACAGCGCGGGGCTCAAGGGGCGCCGCGTTGCAACAATGCCAGGCCACCGGGCCAGGCTGCCGGGCGAGTGTGCGCCTGGGGCAAAAGCCTCAGAAATCGAAAAAGACTGTTTCTTTTTCGCCCTGCATATGGATGTCGAAGCGGTAGGAGGCTGTCTTATCGTCGCCTTGCGTCTCTTGCAATGCGGCAATCAGCGTCGCCCGCCGCGCTTCGGGGATGAGGGCGAGCACGGGATCGCGGGCATTGGCGGCCGCCTCGTCGGAGAAATAGATGCGTGTATAGAGGTGGCGGAGGAGTCCGCGCATAAAAAGCACGACATTGATATGCGGGGCCTGCGCGCTATCGACGGCCCCGGGCTTGATGCTCTCAAGGCGATAGCGGTGATGGGGCGCTGGCCCGGTCGCCGCGCGGGCGAAGCCGCGAAACGACGTATTGCCACCGCGTCCATCGGCGGGATGACCATAGCGTCCCTGGGAGTCGGCCTGCCAGAACTCGATGAGTGCATCCTCGATGGGCCGGCCGGCGCCGTCGCACACCTGGCCCTCGATCACGATGGCTTGTGTGTTTTGCTCGCAAGCTTCAATCCGATTGCCCACGATCCCCTGGAATGGATAGCCGAATGCTTCAGGCACCAGCACAGGGTGGAAGAAGGGCCCCACGGTTTGCGAGGGCGTCTGACCGAGGCGCAGCGGCTCCACCGTGGGCACTGCCCGGGTCTTCGTGTTGTCTTTGTCTTGGGGTTTGCTCACGGCGCATGCTCCATGGGCGTCTCGAGGGGGCCGCGCAGCACAATGTCGAAGACGTAGCCAAGGGCAAAACCGGGCTCGGTGACATCGAGTGAAAAATCCGCAACAAGGCGCGCACGCGCCTTTTCGGGCACGGCCAGATAGATGGGATCGTGCGCCAAGAGCGGGTCGCCCGGGAAATACATTTGTGTGACGAGCCGACTGGCGAGCGTCGGGCCGAAAAGAGAGAAATGGATGTGGGGTGGCCGCCATGCGTTGTCGTGATTGCCCCAAGGATAGGCACCGGGGCGGATGGTGAGAAAGCGATAGCGCCCCTCGGCGTCGGTCACGGTGCGGCCGGCGCCGAAGAAGTTGGGATCAAGTGGCGCGTCGTGTCCGTCGGCCTTGTGCACATAGCGCCCGGCGGCATTGGCCTGCCAGACCTCGACGAGGTGACCGGCGATGGGGCGGCCCGCCTCGTCACGCACCCGCCCCGCAACAACGATGCGCTCGCCCAGGGGCTCGCCATCGCGGGCCGCGTTTTTCGTCAGGTCATGGTCGCACGGGCCCACGCTCTCGTGGCCATAGACGGGACCGGTGAGCTCGGAGAGCGAAGCCGGGATGGGGACGAGCGGTCTCGTCGGCCCACGCAGCCTGGTCGACTTGTAGGCGGGTGCGATGAGCGGCGGATGGCTCGACCAGTCGCGAGAACCGGGTCCGGGGCTCAGGCGTTGGGGCATGTCGATCGCTCCATATTGCTCGCTCCTCGGGTGCTATGGGACCACTCTAACTGAGACGTCTCAAACAAGAAGCACGACCCCGCTGCGCCGTGGATCGCCCGCGCCTTCGAGGCGGCCATCGGGCCACCGTGCGGCGGCATGGACGCCGCCAAAGAACATGTTGCGCTCGGGCCAGACGTTGGCGTTGTTGCCATGGGCCGCAATAAGATGGCTCTTCTGCCCTTCCTCGAGCTCGCCCTCGAGGCTGAGTGTGCCGCACTTCTCGAGATGAATGCGCGGGGCGGCGACCGCTTCTTCGAGCGCCATTCCGTGGGCCAGGAGGTTGAGGAGCACTTGGAGAATGGCCGTGCGAATGCGGTTAGAGCCTCCCGAGCCGAGTGCAATCAGCCCCCCGTCGTCCATGCGGACCAGGGTCGGCGCCATCATGCTCGAGAGCCGGGTGCCCGGCCGCCAACAATGAAAGCCGCCGGGATTGAGGTCTTCCTCGCCCAGCATGTTGTTGAGCATAAAACCATAGTCGTCGACCAAGAGGCCATTGCCCTCGCCGTTTGAGATGGTGCCCGCGGCGGCATTGCCCGCGGCGTCGATGACGCTGATGTGGGTGGTGCCGCGGCTTGCAAGTGTCGCCCCTTCGAGCGCCGCCAGATGGGCGCTGAGCGCCGCCTCATCGAAGACGCGATCGCCGGCAAGGCGGGCGCGGGCGCGATTGGTCTCGGCCATGATCTCGGCGAGAGCCGCTGCGTCGAGCCCCTCGCCGTTGTCAGCTCGCTTGTGAGCAAGGGCAAGCCCGAGTGCAATGAGTGCGCCGCTTGCTGCGGGCGGTGGGTTGAAGGCAATGGAGCTCTCGCGAAAGCGCCAGGAGAGGGGTTTTCGGCGGGCGACACGGTAGCGGGCGAGATCGTCTTGCGTCAGATACCCGCCCAGCTCCCGGGATTGGGCCACGATGGCCTTGCCGACCGCGCCCTCGCGAAAAAGCGCCTCGCCTTCCCGTGCCAGTGCTTCGAGGGTGTCCGCGAGCGCCGGGTTGCGATAGGTCTCACCCGCCTCGAGCAGCCGGCCTCCGGGCGCAAAGAGCGCGCGTGCCGCCTCGCTTGCGGTGAGAATGGGTGCAATGACTGTGAAAAGATAGGCATGAAAGGCGCTCATCTCGACGCCTTCGCGGGCGGTGCGGATGGCGGGCTCCAAGAGCCGCTCCATGGGCAACGTGCAGAGATCGCCATGGACCGCATAGAGACCGGGCACGAAACCGGGCGTCGCCGTCGCGCCGGCACCGATGTGGAACTCCTGCGTCGCAGGACCGAAGTCGGCCTCAATGGCGCGGAAGTCGAGATCGCTGAGCGGGCCCTTGCTGAGCGGTGTGTCGGCAAAAAAGTCGTAGAGGATGGTCTCGTCGCGAGCCGCCACATGGGCCATAAGAAAGCCGCCGCCGCCGATCGAGGCGAGCACCACCTCGGGCACACAGGCCGCCGCCAGCCCCGCCAGGGCCGCATCGAAGGCATTGCCGCCTTCGGCCAGGATTTCGGCAGCCGCCTGTGCGGTCACCGTATGACCGGCCGCCACCACGCCTTTGGGTTGCGTTGCCATTTCCCCCACATCGTAAGCATCAGCGATTGCGTCCGCCCGGCCACTCATGTGCAGAGGCGGGCGCTGCGGCGGCGACTATAGCGCGACTTTCGGGCCTTGGCATGCGCCCGCGGGCGGGCGAGGACGGCCGCAGTGCCGGCGTCTCCATCCATCTCAACCAGGACAGCAAGGTGCAAGGGTTGGCGATGGATTGGCGATGGGGATGGGGTGACGATGGATTGGCGATGGGGTGGAACGCGGTTGCGGATCGTCCGACGGCGCGAGTTGTGCGGACGCAATGCAGACGTCAAGCGCGCCAGCCAAGTGAGCGGGTGTCGGTTATGTATATCAGTGGAGCTGGCGCGCCGCCGGGCGGAAAGCAAGCCCGAGCTGCAAATCGCTCATCAGCTGCTCGCGCTGCTGGCGGGCGTCGCGAAGCTTCGGGCACGGGCGGACGTGCACTTCGTCGGCGCCAAGCATGGCCCCGAGATGGCGGATCTTGGCGAGGTTGAGCGCGCTGTGCGGCTCTGAGGTGAGCCCGACATGAAGCACCTCACGCTGGCCGTCTTCTGTTGTTCGAACAAGCAGGTAACAGGCATCGGCAACCGGCGGGC
>WGBL01000222.1 GCA_015494375.1 Hyphomicrobiales bacterium
CGCCCCCTGCCAGCCGCCGGGCGCGTGACGGGGCGGCGGTGGCTTGGGTGGGATCACACAAGCGTTTGCGCTCCTTCTTGACTTGCCTTCCTTCTTCTCATCGATCGGTAATGTTATAACATTACGTGTAATACAACCTCAACAGTCGAGACAAAAATGAGTGCAGGATAAAGTTTCCGCGGTGGCCGGTCGCCAGGCCCAAATGGCCACACCAACACAGAATTTGACGCCCTGCCGGATAGCGGCTCCGATGTTCGGGGTTATGGGGCACCGATAATCCCGCGGTGGAAAGTGCGGTGCAAGACGGCAACCGCCGCCGCCGCGGGATTTCGGGGACGACAACGCTGAACTCTCCTTCTGACTTCTGGTTTCAGGTTTCTGACTTCGTCACCATGCTCCTCGGGCTTGACCCGGGGATCAGACCGGGTAATCCAGGGCAAAAGCCTCTGCGCATGGGCCCTGGATTGCCGCGTCACGCGCGGCAATGACGTCTATCGATGACGTCCATTTTGTGTTTGCGTCGGTGCATTAGCGCGGCGTTTACTCACCTCTGCCATGATCGCCTGCGCGTCGGCCGCGGCGCACCGAGGATTGCACCCGCCGGCGCACGCGGACGCACGCGAGCGCGGGCGCTGGGGCGCGAGCAAGAGCGCCCACGCAGTCTCAAGTCAGGTGTTGCGCATGTTCGAGTTGTTGGCTCTTAGTGTCTTTCCCGGAGCCATGGCGTTTGCCGGCTCCATGGACCTCATGACCATGACGATCCCCAACCGGATCTCCATTGCCCTGGTCATTGGCTTTTTCATCATCGCGCCCCTTGCGGGCATGGGGCTTGGCGGGCTGGCGCTCCATGCCGCGGTTGGCGCGGGGGTTTTGGCGGTGGGCTTTTTCATGTTCGCCCGCGGCTGGATCGGCGGCGGCGACGCCAAGCTTCTGGCCGCAACGAGTCTCTGGTTCGGCCTTGAGAAGCTCGGCGAATTCCTGATGCTGACGGTCCTCCTCGGCGGCGGCTTGAGCCTTGCGCTCCTCCTCTACCGCCTGATGCCGCTCGCCCAACCCTTGCAGCGCATCGGCTGGATCGCGCGCCTTCATAGGGCCGACTGCGGCATCCCCTATGGCGTTGCCATCGCCGGTGCGGCGCTCATGCTCTATCCGTCGATTCCGTGGGTGGCCGCGCACTTGATCTCATTCTGAGCGCACACTCTCTGGCTCTGGCCTTCAGGCACAATCCTCTGGCGCCGGTCTGCGGCCGCACTGCCTGCGGCTGCCTAATCCGTTTCATTGCAACAGTTTTTGGCGTGGTTGCAAAGGCGCCAAAATGCAACGCCTGTTAACCGGCCGTTGACCTTTATGCCCGACTGTTCGCAGGAGCGAACGATTTGTTGATTGTCGGGCAGAAGGACAAGGTTGGCATGAAACGGGCAAGACTCTTGGTCCTCTTTCTCGCGCTACTTGCGGCGATGGGAGCAGCGTTCCTTGCAAAGGGCCTGCTCGGCAAGTCCGAGGTGCGCGAGATCGTCAAGACCAAATACGACACCGTCGAGGTTCTGGTCGCAAGCAGCGATATCCGGCTTGGCGATTCGGTGCGTGCCGGCAGCCTGCGCTGGCAGCCCTGGCCGCGCGACGGCGCGACAAGCGCCTATATCACCCGCGAGCGGCGCCCCAATGCCATCACCGAGCTCTCAGGCGCAATCGCCCGGGCGCCGTTCCTCGCCGGCGAGCCGATCAAGGAGCGCAAGCTCATCAAAAAGAGCGACGGCGGCGTCATGGCGGCCATCCTGCCCTCGGGCATGCGGGCCGTCTCAGTGCCGATCA
Organism: Hyphomicrobiales bacterium; assembly: GCA_015494375.1. Classification (GTDB taxonomy): domain Bacteria; phylum Pseudomonadota; class Alphaproteobacteria; order Rhizobiales; family S144-23; genus S144-23. The sequence goes on from WGBL01000222.1 coordinate 1,813, forward strand.
GCGCCGAGTCGGCGGCCGGCAATTTCATCCTGCCCAATGATCGTGTCGATGTGATCCTGACCCGGCGCCTGCGCTCGTCCGATGGCCGCGGCGAGCAGCACGTCTCCGACACGCTTTTTCGCAACGTCCGCGTGCTGGCGATTGGTCAGTCGATCGAGACCAAGGGGGACAAGAAGACCGTGCGCGGGGATACCGCCACACTCGAGCTCACCCCACGACAGGCGGAGCTGGTGGCTCTTGCCCGGTCGATGGGAGAGATCTCGCTCGCTCTCCGCAGCCTCGCCGACTCCCAGCCATCCAGGGGCGGCGACGGCAACAACAATCCGCTCTTCAAGAGGGACCGTGGCTCGAGTGTCCGGCTCTTGCGCTATGGGGTGCTCTCGCGCGCCTATGGGGTGGAATAACGGAGAGATAGGGCTCAATTCGTCGTGAGAAGGTACAGCAAGATGAACAAGATCATTCAAGGGGTGCGTGGCCTCGCGATGCTCGGGCTGCTGGCCCTGGCCGGTGTGCTCGCCGGGGCCAGTGGTGGGGGAGAGGCGCTTGCCGAGAGCCCCGCGCACAAATCTCATCTGCGGATTGCCTTCGACGCCCCGTTGCCGATCACGCGCAGGGTCCGAGTTGGGCTCAACAAGTCGATGGTTGTCGAGCTGCCTCGAGACTTGCGTGATGTCGTCGTGTCCAATCCCGAGAAGCTCGATGCCGTCGTGCAGACGACCAACCGCGTCTATTTGATCGGCAAGGAGACCGGTCAGGCCAATGCATTCTTCTTCGACAACGACGGCAGGCGCGTGCTGACGCTCGAGGTGACGATCGAGCGCGATGGGCGTTTTCTGCAGGATCTTCTCAACCGCTTGATTCCGGGCGCTGCAATCAAGGTCGAGATGATCAACGAAACGGTCGTGCTCACCGGCACGGTGCCGCGACCCATCGACGCCAATCGCGCCAGCGACATCGCCTCGCGGTTTATCGTCTCGCCCACCGCAACCCCGAACAGGCGCGATACCAAGAAGGTCATCAACATGCTGGCGGTCGAGGGAAACCAACAAGTGCTCCTCAAAGTAACCGTCGCCGAGATGAAGCGGGAGATGGTCAAGCGCCTCGGCGTCAATTGGAATGGCGGCGGCTCGGGACAGGCCCTCGGCAATTGGGCGACGAACAATCGCTTTCCGGTCACGAGCACGCTTGGCACGAACAGCTTTATCACCGGCGTGTTCGGCCCCGACAAGCAAAACTGTACGCTTCCTGGCGCGATCACCAACGTCAACATAACACCGGCCGTCGCCCTTGCCGATTGCCTTGCGGGCACCCTCGAGGCTTTCGAGCGCAATGGCCTGGTTCGCATCCTTGCGGAGCCGACGTTGACGGCGATCTCGGGAGAGACCGCGAGCTTTCTCGCCGGTGGCGAGTTTCCCGTGCCGATCGCCCAGGACAACAACACGATCACGGTGGATTGGAAGCCCTTCGGCGTCGGCCTCTCGTTCACACCGCTCGTCATGTCCGAGGGACGGATTTCGATGAAGGTTGCGACCGAGGTCAGTGAGCTGACGTCGGAAGGATCGGTTCAGCTGACCTCTGTTGCGCTCCCGGGCCTCAAGGTGCGGCGCGCCAACACCACGGTGGAGCTCCCCTCCGGTGGCTCGCTGGTCATCGCCGGCCTCCTGAGCGACGACACCCGGCAAAATCTCGATGGCGTGCCCGGGCTCAAGAGGCTGCCCATCCTCGGCACGCTCTTTCGCAGCCGCGATTACCAGAAGAAGGAGACCGAGCTCGTCGTCATCGTGACGCCCTACATGGTCAACCCGGTGGCGCGCTCAAAGCTCAAGCGGCCCGATGACAACTTCATGCCCGAGACCGAGCTCACGGCAACGCTCCTTGGCCGCTTCAACCGCATCTACGAAAAGGCCGATCTGCCCGCGGGCAGCTACAAGGACGACATCGGTTTCATAGTCGAATGACCGGCGGATGGATGGAGAAAGCACAATGTCTCTCGTCACGTTGAATAAGATCACAATGCCGGGTGTTGCGCGCTCCACCAGCCGCCTGGCGCTCGTGGGGGCGGGTGTGCTGGTGCTGGCGCTCGCCGGCTGCGCGAGCCAGCGCACGGAGCCGGCGGCGCTCGGGATGGTTTCGCCCGAGGTGGGGGATCGTCATCCCATCACGCTCGAGCGCGCGCCCGTCTATCTCGACCTCGAGGTGCCGCGCGGCGCCCGCGACCTGAGCCCCGCCCAGGCCTCTGCCGTGCGCGGCTTTCTTGCGCGCTACCGCCGCGATGGCGAAAGTCACATCACCATTGCCGCGCCCAATGGCAGCCGCAACGAGAGCGCGGCCTTTCGCGCCGTGGGCAAGGTGCGGGCCATCGCACGTGCGCTCGGCATCCCCAGGCACTTCGTTCATGCCCGGCCCTACAGCGCCTGGGGCCAGCACAATGCGCCGCTCAAGATCTCCTATCAGAAGCTTGTCGCGCGCGGGCCCGAGTGCGGCAACTGGCCCGACAACCTCGCCGACGATCCCGACAACGTGCCCTACCACAATCTCGGTTGCGCCCAGCAGGCCAACCTGGCGGCCATGGTCGCCAATCCGCGCGACCTCATCGGCCCCGGGCCGATGGACCCGCGGTCCTCTGAACGCCGTGACACCATCTGGGGCAAGTATGTCAAGGGCGAGCCCACAGGCGCCAAGAGATCCAAAGAAGAGAAATCCGGCAACATCAGCGAAGTGGCGAAGTAATAATGAGCACCTCAGAGCATAAGCAAGAGAGCATGGCGCTCGATCTCGACGATCTGGACGAGCTCATCGAGCCGGAATTCGGCCCGCTTGCCGAGGCCCAGTCGGCACCGGCGCCCGAGCCGGAGCCGGCCGGCCAGATGGGCCGCGTGACCCAGATCGGCTCCGACGCTGTAGAGGTCGAGCGGGAAGCCAACAGGAGCGGCCTCGGCGCCCGCCCCGTTCCGCGCATCTCGATCCAGGCCTTCTGCGAGGATCAGCGCACGGCCGAGGTGATCGAGGCGGCCGCCGCCGACCGCCGCCTCGTCAAGGCCCATGTCGCCGTCAAGATGGGGGGCGTGCGGGCCGCCGTCGTCGCCTACAGCGAGGCGCCCACGCCCAACCTCGTCATCGTCGAATCGACGCGCGATCGTGAGACCATGCTTGCCGATCTCGACCGCCTGGCCGAGACATGCGACGAGGGCACCAAGGTCGTCGTCATCGGCCACCTCAACGATGTCGTGCTCTATCGCGAGCTCCTGCGTCGCGGTGTCAGCGAGTATCTCGTCTTCCCCATCCGGCCGCTGCAACTGCTCGAGACCATCTCGAACCTCTATACCGATCCCGACCAGGAGCCCATCGGCCATGCCTATGCCTTTGTCGGCGCCAAGGGGGGCGTGGGCTCGAGCACCGTCTGTCACAATGTCGCCTGGGCGATTTCCGAGCAGCTCGAGGCCGATGTCGTCATTGCCGATCTCGACCTGCCGTTCGGCACCGCGGGGCTCGACTTCAATCAGGACCCCGTCCAGGGCATCGCCGATGCCCTGATGTCGCCCGAGCGCGTCGACGAGGTGCTGCTCGATCGCCTGCTCACCAAGTGCAGCGAGCACCTGCACCTCTTTGCCGCGCCTGCGGCCCTCGATCGCGACTACGAGATCCCGACCGAGGCTTATGACTGGGTGATCGAGGTGTTGCGGCAGAATGTGCCCTATCTCGCCATGGACATGCCCCATGTCTGGAACGAGTGGAGCCGCCAGCTTCTGCTTCAGGCCGATGAGATCGTGATCACCGCAACCCCCGATCTCGCCAGCCTGCGCAACACCAAAAACCTTGTCGATCTTCTCAAGGAGCACCGCAGCAACGACTATCCTCCGCGCCTTGTGCTCAACCAGGTGGGCATGCCGAAGCGGCCCGAAATCCCGGCAAAGGAGTTCGCAGACGCCGTCGGGCTGCCGGTCGAGATGGTGATCGATTTCGACGCCGAGACCTTCGGCACCGCCGCCAACAACGGCCAGATGATCGAGGAGGTGGCGGAGAAGGCTTGCGCCGCCCAGCAGTTCCGCGAGCTGGCGATGCTGATCACCCACAAGGCGCAGACAAGCGGCGCAAAACGCTCGCTGTTTGCCCCGATCCTCGAAAAGCTCAAGATCAACAAGATCAGCAACATCAACAAGATCAAGCAGAGCGTGGGGGCCTGATCGATGTTCGGGAAACGTGCGGGCGGACCAGGCAAGCCCAAGGGCACAAGACCGGCACCGCCTTCGCTTGGATCGCTTGGGGGGCAACCGCGCACGGGCGCGCGTGCGCCGGCCGCAGGCGCGCCTGCGGAAGCCAGGGTCGATGCGGGCCGCGCTGAGGATGAGGCCCGGCGCATCGCCGCCACGGATGGCGCCGCGGGCTCTTCTGATCACGCCCGCTCGGAGGAATACTACGACGTCAAGTCGACGGTTTTCAACGCCCTTATCGATACCATCGACCTGACCCAGCTGGCCAAGCTCGATGCCGAATCGGCACGCGAGGAGATCCGCGACATCGTCGCCGAGATCATCCAGATCAAGAACGTCGTCATGTCGATCGCCGAGCAGGAGGAGCTGCTCGAGGACATCTGCAACGACGTTCTCGGCTACGGCCCCCTCGAGCCGCTGCTCGCCCGCGACGACATCGCCGACATCATGGTGAACGGCGCCAACAATTGCTTCATCGAGGTGGAGGGCAAGGTCGTCAAGTCCAATGTCCGCTTTGCCGACAACTCGCAGCTCATGAACATCTGCCAGCGGATCGTGAGCCAGGTCGGCCGGCGGGTCGATGAATCAAGCCCCATCTGCGACGCCCGCCTGCCCGACGGCTCGCGCGTCAATGTCATTGCCCCGCCCCTGGCGATCGACGGCCCGACACTCACCATCCGCAAGTTCAAGCGCGATCGGCTGACCCTCGACCAGCTGGTTAAACTCGGCTCCATCAGCCCCGAGGGCAAGACACTGCTCGAGATCATCGGTCGCGTGCGCTGCAATGTGATCATCTCGGGCGGCACCGGCTCGGGCAAGACGACGCTTCTCAATTGCCTCACCGCCTATATCGACGAGGACGAGCGGATCATCACCTGCGAGGACTCGGCCGAGCTGCAGCTCCAGCAGCCCCATGTGGTGCGCCTCGAGACGCGGCCGCCAAACCTCGAAGGCGAGGGCGAGATCACCATGCGCGACCTCGTGCGCAACTGCCTGCGCATGCGGCCCGAGCGGATCATCGTCGGCGAGGTGCGCGGTCCCGAGGCCTTCGACCTCCTTCAGGCGATGAACACAGGTCACGACGGTTCCATGGGCACGCTCCACTCCAACAGCCCGCGCGAGTGCATCAGCCGACTCGAGTCGATGATCATGATGGGCGGATTCCAGCTGCCGCCCAAGACCATTCGCGAGATGATCACAGGCTCGGTCGATATCATCGTCCAGGCCTCGCGCCTCAGAGACGGCAGCCGCAAGATCACCCACATCACCGAGGTGGTCGGCATGGAGGGGGATGTGGTGACGCTGCAGAACCTTTTTGTGCTCGACATTCTCGGCGAGGACGCAAACGGCAAGATCATCACCCGCCATCGCTCGACCGGCATCGCCAGGCCGCGGATGTGGGAGCGGGCGGAGTATTATGGCGAGACCGAGCGCCTGGCGGCCGCGCTCGCTGCGGCCGAGGTGACGGACGATTCAGGTATGCCCCTGGGAGAGAAGAATGTCTGAGCTGGACATTATGCAGATTGCTGTCGTCGTGCTCGCGGCACTGAGTGCGGGGCTCCTTGTCTATGTCATCATCTTTCCCTTTGTCTCGGGTGAGCGCCAGGCCGAGAAGCGGCGAGAACAGATTGCGAGCCGGCGCACGCGGCGGGCGGGGGTGCGCTCTGGTCCCAGTCCGGAAGAGCTCAATCAGCGCCGAAAGCAGGTTCAAGAATCCCTCAAAGAGCTCGAGGCCCGGCAAAAGGCGAAAAAGAAGACGGTCACAATGCGAATGCGGCTGTTGCGTGCGGGGCTCAATATATCTCCTCAGAAGTTCTATCTCGTAAGCGCCTTTGTCGGTATGCTCTTTGGCGTCGGGGCGCTGGCGGCCGGGCTCATGCCGGCACTTGCCGGGGTGCTGGTCTTTGTCGGTGGCGTTGGTCTGCCGCGCTGGGTGCTCGGATTTTTGGCGAATCGGCGCCAGGCCAAGTTTCTCGATGAGTTCGCAAACGCCATCGACGTCATCGTGCGTGGCGTCAAGAGCGGCCTGCCGCTCGGCGAATGCCTCGAGATCATCGCCCGCGAGTCTCCCGAGCCGATCCGCTCCGAGTTTGCCGAGCTCGTCGAGCAGCATCGTGTCGGTGTGCCGCTCTCGGAAGGGTTCGAACGCATGATGGAGCGCATGCCGCTTCCCGAGGTCAAGTTCTTCGCCATTGTCATTTCGATCCAGCAGAAGACGGGCGGCAGCC
>WGBL01000223.1 GCA_015494375.1 Hyphomicrobiales bacterium
GCCCGAGACCGGCTACATGCCGCTCACCGAGGCGCTGGTCAATATTCGCTATGGCCTTCATTCGGCTTGTGAGAAAGGTGTCATAGACGAGGCCCAACAGAATGCCATTCTTTCGGCCGCACGAGGGCTGAATTACAAAGAGCGAACGAGAGATATGATCGCGCAATCTTTAGCCGGCAACGAAACATTTGTTTCGGGTTATGAAACTTTTTGTGACTATATTGATGAGAATGAGCTGGATCGAAAACGCGATGACGCTGCAGAGATGCTCGACCTGATGAGAGAACAGCTCGCGTGCGGAGAAGGGGCGCAGCTCGCGGTCTCCCTCAACATGACCGAGCAGCTGGCCGCCCTACTCGATGAGGTCGGAGCGCACTAATGGCCGTGCTCGCAAAACCCAACCCGAACGCGGCAAAGGGTGTTTTGCTCTATACGCTCTCGATGGCCGCGTTCGCCCTTATGGATGCCACCATCAAGCACCTTACCGTCAATTTCCATTTCTCTCAGATCATTCTATTTCGGTCCGTTTTTGCCATTCCGCCGATGCTCGCCTACTTTTACTATGCGGGCGTGAAACTCACTTTGCCGCGCCAGAATTGGGCGCTTCATGTCATTCGCCTGCTCTGCATGTTTTCCGCGATGGCGCTCTTTTTTGTGAGCCTGAGGGGCCTCAAGCTCGGCCAGGCGGCTGCCATCTCGCTCCTTGCGCCGCTTTTCATGACCCTGTTATCAGCCATTGTCATGGGCGAGCGCGTGACCTGGGGCCGCATTGTGGCGTTGATGATCGGGCTCGCCGGCCCTGTTCTCATTATCAAGCCTTTTGCGGGCACGTGGCACGAGGCCGAGGCCGTCTATGTCAATATGGCGCTCGCCTCGAGCGTCTTTTATGCCGGCGCCATGACGCTCACCAAAATGCTGGCGGACAGGGGCGAACGCGACAATATTGTGCTGGCGACGGCACTTGGCCTCAGTGTCATCACCCTGCCGCTGGCGGTTACCTCATGGCAGGGGCCGTGGCTCGAAGAGTCCCACTATTTCATCCTGGCGGGGCTTTTCGGCGGCCTTGCCACGATCCTGTCGGTGAGAGCGGTCGAGTTCGCATCCATCGCAACCGTTGCGCCGTTCGATTACACCATCTTTCTTTTTGCCGCTTTCCTGGGCTACCTGATCTGGAATGAGACTCTCGAATGGTCGGTGTGGGCCGGCGTCGGCCTCATTGCGCTGAGCGCGCTCGTCATCCGCTTCGAGGACCGGCGAAACCCGACCCTTGTCAATCGAGAGGTCGGCGAGAAGGCCAAGAGCTGACGCGGGCCCCCGGCAGGCTTTTCCCGCCCCCCTTCAACGCCGCCTCAACGCCTCATGAGCGCTTCGAAGGACCGGCCTTTGGGGCGCTTTTTGGGCCGGCAGGTGCGTCGCTCGCCTTACGCGAACGCGGGCGCCGCGACTTGGTGCGCGCGGATCTGGATTTCGCAGCGCCTGCCGGCGTTGTGGCGTCCGCAATCTCTCTTGGCTTTGCTTGTGCGTGCGCTTGCGCCCCTTCCGCGGGTGGCAACGGGACGTCCGCGGCGCCATCTCGGCGCAGGATGACCTCGCGATGGGGGAACGGGATCTGGATATCGTTCTCCTTGAAGGCGTCCCAAAGGGCGAGAAGGACTTGCCCCCGGACATTGGTGAGGCCGTTCTCGGGATCCGCGATCCAGAAGCGCAGCACAAAGTCGATCGAGGAATCGCCGAAGGCGACCAGATGACAGACCGGCGCGGGCTCTGAAAGCACCCGCGCGATGCCGCTTGCCGCCTTGCACGCAAGCGCGCGGACGAAATGCGGGTCAGAGCCGTAGCTTACGCCGAAACGGACCTCTAGCCGGACATTGCGGTTGGTGAACGACCAGTTGACCACCTCCTTGGTGATCAGATCCTCGTTGGGGATGAGGTACTCGACACCATCGCGCGTGACCACCGACACATAGCGCCCCTTGAGCGAGGAGATCCAACCGAAGGTGTCGCCGAGTGAAATCACATCGCCCGGCTTGATCGAGCGGTCGAGAAGAATGATCACACCGCTCACCAGATTGGAGGCCACCTTCTGCAGTCCGAACCCGAGCCCGAGCCCGAAGGCGCCGCCAAAGACAGTCAGGAGCGTGAGATCGAGGCCGATGGCCGAGAGCGAGATCACCACCGCCATGCCGAGCATGGCGACCTTGAGGATCTTGGCGATCAGCACCTGGAGCGAGGGCGTGAGATCGAGCGTCTCGCGTATGCGGCGATCGAGAAAATCGGAGCCGACATTGGCGCCCCAGAGCAACACCGCCAAGAGGATGACGCCCTTGAGCACACTCAGCACCGAGACGCGAAAGGCACCGAGCCCGAAGGCGAGGCTGTCGAGAATGGTAAGCGCGGGCTCGAGCAGGCCAAGCAACTCGAGGGCGACGAGCAACCAGGCGGCGATGGCAAATATGCGGGCGAGATCGCGTTTGCGAATGAAGCGGGCTGCGATCGAGATGACAACCCAGGCGAGGGCCAGGTTGGCCGCCAGCGCCACAAGGAAGCTGCGGCTCGGCCAGGTGATCTGCTGCATGGTGGCACTCACCAGCCACAGGGTGAGCGCGAACAGGAGCCATTTGAGGCGCCGCAGGGGGATGACCAAGAGGCGCATGAGCCGCGGCCGCCCCTCGATGGTCCTGAGCCGCGCCTCAAGTGGCGGCGTCAGGCGGCGCGCCAAAGCCCACGCGACAAGAAAGCTCGCGGCGATGATGAGCCCCTGATAGAGCGTCCATTCGTTGGCAAGCGAGAGGGCCTGATCGCGGAACTGCCGCCAGATGGCCTCGACCGACACAGCCACCTCTGTTGGCGGAGCCTCTGTCAAAGGGGTGTTTGTCGCAGGGGCGCCTGGCGAAGCGGACGGGCCCGCTAGAGGTGTTGCGGCGGCTGATAGCGGGCTTGCTGCCGGTGGTGTCGATGTCGGTGGTTGGGGCAATGGCGTCCCCGCTCCTTTTCCGGTGTGCTTTTTTCCGGTGTGCGTTGCGTCGTGGCGAGGCCGCGCCTCACCGCCCCAGCCCACTTCAGGCGTTGTTCGCCTTTGCCAATAT
>WGBL01000224.1 GCA_015494375.1 Hyphomicrobiales bacterium
GGCTGAACCGTGGCTGAACCGTGGCTGAACCGAGCCGAGCTGCCCTGAACCGAGAAAAGCCGAACCAAGTCGACCAGCTCAAACCCAATCAGTCGAGGAGTCCTGTGCCGACAATTGGCCAGCCATTCGGCGACGATCGCAACGCAAGCGCGCTCGATCCCGAGCGCCTCAGGCGCCATCTCGACGTCGCCCACGGCCTCGCCGAGCGGCTGCCCGAGCTCCTCGTTGCCGCCCGCCGGGTCTCGCAGACCGTGGCCCACGGGATTCACGGCCGCCGCCGTGCGGGGCCGGGCGAGACCTTCTGGCAGTTCCGCCATTTCGAAAACAGCGACAGCGCCCACGAGATCGACTGGCGGCGCTCGGCCAACTCCGACCATCTCTTTATCCGCGAGCGGGAATGGGAAGCCGCGCACACCATCTGGCTGTGGCCCGATCTTTCCGCCTCGATGAACTTTCAGAGCCACCTGAGCAAGACCACCAAGCTCGAGCGGGCACTCGTCCTCGTCTTTGCGTTGGCCGAGTTGCTCGCACGCGGCGGCGAGCGCATCGGGCTACTCGGCATGGAACGCGCGCGCCTCGGCCGGGCGGCCAGCGAGCGCCTTGCCGAGGAGGTCGTGGCCTGCGCCGGAAGCCACGATCGCGCCACGAGCCTGCCGCCCGATGCGCGCCTCAGCCGCCATTCGGAATGCATTTTGATCAGCGATTTCCTGGAGTCCATCGAAGACCTCGAGGGCCGGCTCTCGGCCCTTGGCGCGCAAGGTGTGCGCGGCCATCTGGTTCAGGTGCTCGACCCGGCCGAGGAAACACTTGCCTATGACGGCAGAACCGAGTTCGTCGATCTCGAGAACGGCGAGCGCTTTCTCGCCGAGCGGGTCGAGGGGCTGCGCGCGGCCTATCGGGCGCGGCTTGCCGAGCACCGGGCGCGGCTCGCCGACTTGGCAACCCGGCAGGAGTGGACGTTCGTCGTCCACCACACGGACCGGCCGGCCGAGGAGATCCTGCTTGCGCTCTATGCCATGCTCTCGGGCCGCGACGACGATTATCGCATGGCCGCGCGCGCACCATCATGGAGCCCCGGCTCGGGCTCCATGGCCACGGCGCATGCCATTGAACCTCCCGCCTCGCCGCCGCCTGGCCAAGGGGAGCGAGGCAGCGATGGTGCACACGGTGGCAGGAGGCACGAGGGCGGATCGCCCAGCAACAGGTGGCGCAGCAAGAGAGGTATCAAGGGAGAGCGTCACGCTACCGGCCCCAGGCAGGAAGGAGCGCCCGAGCGATGACCATTGGCCCGCTGCTCTTTGCCCAACCATGGCTGCTTCTGGGGCTGGCCAGCCTGCCGGCCATCTGGTGGCTGCTGCGGGCGACGCCGCCGCGGCCGCGCACTGTGCCGTTTGCTGCCGTGCGGCTTTTGCGCGGGCTTCTGGCCAAGGACCAGACCCCGGCGCGCACCCCCTGGTGGCTGGCGCTCATCCGCATGCTCGCGGCGGCGCTCATCATCCTCGCACTGGCCGAGCCGGTGCTCAATCCTCCGGCGGCCACGGGTAGCGGCGGCGGTCCACTGGTGATCGTCGTCGACAACGGCTGGGACGCGGCCAAGCGCTGGAGGGTGCGGCGCGAGACTCTCGAGCGGCTCATTTCGCATGCGGAATCGGAGGCTCGGCCGACGATGCTCGTCACCACCGCCGGCGAGGCGCGCATGGCGCCGCCGGCCTTCCGCTCGCCTGCCGAGACCCGCAAAGAGGCGAGCGCCATCGTCCCACACCCCTGGCCACCCGAGCGCTTGCGGACGCTTGCCCGTCTCAAAGCGGCCCTTGCCAAGCTTGCCGAGAAAGGCCCACAGCTCGCCAAACCCGAGATCGTCTGGCTCGCCAGCGCCCTCGATCATGGCCAGGGCGCCGCGTTTGCCCGCGGGCTGGCCGCACTTGCGGCGGCGGGCGACGGGCTGACCATGGTCTCGTTCGCAGGCGCCGATGCGCCGCTCGGCCTGCGGGCGCTGCCCGCCAATCGCGCCAAACTCGCCGTCGAGGTCATCTCGCCGGGTGGCGCCGAGCGCGCCGGCACCGTCGTTGCGCGCGATGCCCGCGGCCAACGGCTCGGCCAGGTGGCATTCCGTATCGCACGCAGCGAAAAGAGCACCAAGGCCAGCTTCGATCTGCCGCTCGAGATCGCTAACCAGGTGGCACGCATCGAGATCAAGGGCGAGCGCACGGCCGCAGCCGTTCATCTTCTCGATGGGCGGAGCCGCTGGCACCGTGTCGGGCTCATCTCGGGCGCCGCGCAAGAAGAGGCCCAGCCGCTGCTCTCGCCCATCTATTACATCGAGCGCGCGCTTGTGCCCTATGCCGACCTCGCAAAGGCAAGCAGCAGCAACATGGCCGAGGCGCTTGATGAGATCTTCGCCCGCGACGTCTCAGCATTGGCGCTCGCCAACATCGGCAAGATCGTCGGCCAGTCCTCGCGACGGATCCGCCGCTGGATCGAGCGCGGCGGCATCCTCATTCGCTTCGCCGGCCCGCGGCTCGAGAAGGCGGGCGATGCATTGCTGCCCGTTGCGCTTCGCTTCGGCGGCCGCACCCTCGGCGGCGCGCTCTCCTGGAGCGAGCCGCAGCCGCTCGCCCAATTCGACGACAAAAGCCTCTTTGCAGGCCTTAACGTCCCCCAGGACGTCCGGGTTCGCCGACAGGTGTTGGCCGATCCGGCCCGGCTTGGCACTTCTGTCGAGGTCTGGGCACGGCTGAGCGACGGCACACCCCTGGTCACGGCCCGGCGCATCGGCACCGGCTGGACGGTGCTCTTTCACGTCACCGCCAATTCCGACTGGTCGAACCTTCCCCATTCAGGACTCTTTGTCGAGATGCTGCGCCGGCTGCTCACACTCTCGAAAGGGCCCGTGAGCGCCGCGGACCCGCGCCTCGCAGAGTCAACAACATCGTCGCCCGTTTCATCTTCATCGGCGGATCGCCCCGCATCCGCGACCGCATCCGCAACGGCCGGCGACGCCAGGGGCCGCGGCGCCGCCACCGACGGCCTCGAAGGCGCCAATGTGCTGGCACCGCTCACAACGCTTGATGGCTTCGGGGTGCTCGGCAAACCGCCCGCGGGCGTCGAGCCACTCCTTGTCGCAGCGCTCGCGGAGACGCGCCCAAGCGCCAAGCATCCGCCAGGCCGCTATGGCAGTGGCGAGCGGGCGCTTGCACTCAACCTGATCACCAAGGACACAAGGCTCGCGCCACTTGCCGGGCTGCCATCGAGCATGCGCCGCAAAGGCTACGAGAGCCAGGGCGCACTCCCACTCAAGGCCTGGGCCTTTCTGCTTGCCCTTCTGCTCGTTTTTGCTGATATCCTGGCTGTTATGGCAATTCAGGCGGGAGCTTTGTGGAAAGGGCGTGCGAGAGCGGCGAGGGCAGCCTCGAGCCCCCTCTTGCTTGGGGTGCTCGCTGTTCTATTGGCCCCATTCTTCGTGCTTGGCCTCGGCATCGCATCGAGTGGCGCACAGACGCAACCGCCCCCTTCTACACCCTCGACGACACCAGGCGATGCGATTGCCAAGCTCGCCAGTGACGCCTTTGCGCTCAAGGCGTCGCTCACCACCCGGTTTGCCTATGTGCTCACGGGCGACGCCGAGGTTGATCGTGTGAGCCGGCTCGGGCTCGAAGGGCTCGGTCGCATACTCGCCGCGCGGACGGCGGTCGAGCCAGGCAAGCCGATCGGCGTCGACGTGACGAAGGACGAGCTCGCCTTCTTTCCACTCATCTATTGGCCCGTGACCAAGAATGCGCGCCCACTCGACGACAAGACGCTTGCCAAGATCGACGCCTACATGAAGCAGGGCGGCATGCTGCTCTTCGACACCCGTGATCAGGGGCTCACCATCCCCGGGCCGGCGGGCACCCTGGGCCCCGGCTCACGGGCCCTCAAGCGGCTTTTGGCAAAGCTCGACGTGCCCCGCCTCGAGCCGGTGCCCGAGGGCCATGTGCTCACCAAGTCGTTCTATCTCCTGAGCGCTTTTCCGGGCCGCTGGGAGGGCGGCGCGCTCTGGGTCGAGGCCGATGAGACGAGCAGCCGCCGCGGCAATGGCGATCTGCCGAGCCGCGTCGCCCGCCGCGCCGACGGCGTGAGTTCCATCCTCATTACCTCGAATGATTTCGCCTCCGCCTGGGCGCTCGATGAGTTCAATCGGCCACTCTTTCCCGTGGTGCCGGGCGGCGCCGTTCAACGCGAGATGGCTTATCGGACGGGCATCAACATCGTCATGTATGCGCTTACGGGCAACTACAAGGCCGACCAGGTGCATGTGCCCGCGCTGCTCGAGCGGCTCGGACAATAGCCGAGCTCATAATGGGATTGGCGACGTGAGGCCCCCTGCGGGCCAGACCTGATCGCCGGTTGGCAAGACCGCGGCGTGTGGCCGGTGGCGATGCAGACGCCGGTGGACCGGACCGCGAGAGGCCGCGTCGCGAGGTCGCAAGGCGGGCGGACGCCGGATGGGGCGCAGCGAGGCTAGGCGCAGCGAAGTTAAGCGCAGCAAGTAAGCGCCGCAAGACAGGCGCGGCGAAGAGCGAAAATTGGAGCGCCACGAGCGAGCGAAGATAGGAGCGCCATGAGCTGGTCGATCGATTTTGCGCCGCAAATCCCCTGGCCACTGTTCTGGGCGGTGGCCGGGCTGGCGCTCCTGCTCGGCCTCATCGTGCTTTTACGCGCCCGGCCCGGCGCACTCTTGCGGGCGGGCGTGCTAGCCGCGCTCGTTGCCGCCCTCGCCAACCCCACCCTCAAGCAAGAGGAGCGCGAGCCGCTTTCCAACATCGCCGTCGTTGTCGTTGACAAGAGCCCGAGCCAGAGGATCGACAGCCGCGACAGGCGAACCGAGCGTATGCGCGCCCTCCTCGAGAAGCGCCTCGCCGCCATCAAGGGGCTCGAGGTGCGCATACTCGAGGCGGCGGGCGGGCCCGATGACGACGGCACCCGCCTCTTTGCCGCGCTCGAAAGCGCGCTTGCAACGATCCCCAGCAATCGCCTCGCCGGGGTCATTATGTTGACCGACGGCCAGGTGCACGATGTGCCGAAATCCCCCGCCGCTCTTGGCATCGGGGCGCCGGTTCATGTCTTGCTGAGTGGCCGCAAGGGCGAGTTCGACCGCCGCATCAAGGTCTTGCGCGCGCCCCGCTATGGCATCGTTGGCAGCCGGCGCGAGGCCGAGATCGTCGTCGAGCAATCGGGCAGGGCCCCGCGCGCGGGCCGCGCCGTGACGCTTCGCATTCGCCGGCAAGGCAAGCCCGACAAGAGGATTGCCACACGCATCGGCGAGCGGGTGCGCGTGCCCATCGACTTCCCCCATGCCGGCAACAACATCGTCGAGATTGAGCTCGAGGCACACCCGGGTGAGCTCACGAAAAGCAACAATCGCGTCGTGCTTGCGGCCGAGGGGGTGCGGGAGAACCTGCGCGTGCTGCTCGTATCGGGCGAGCCCCATGCCGGCGAGCGCACCTGGCGCAATCTCCTCAAGTCCGATGCGGCGGTCGACCTCGTCCATTTCACCATTCTGCGGCCGCCCGAGAAGCAGGACGGAACGCCCATCCATCAGCTCTCGCTGATCGCCTTTCCGACGCGTGAGCTGTTCTCGGAAAAGCTCAACGATTTCGACCTCATCATATTCGATCGCTATCGCAGGCGCGGCGTCCTGCCGATCCTCTATCTCGACAACATATCCCGCTATGTCGAGGAGCGCGGCGGCGCGGTGCTGGTGGCGGCCGGCAAAGAGTACGCCAACCAGCTGAGCCTCTATCGCACGCCCTTGAGCCACATTCTGCCAGCCGTGCCCACGGGGCGGCTCATCGAGCGGCCCTACAAGCCGCGCATCACCGAGGCCGGCCGGCGCCATCCCGTCACCCGCGGGCTGCCCGGTGCATCAACCAAGAACCCCGCATGGGGCCGCTGGTTCCGCCTGATCGAGGCCGATGCCGAAAGCGGCGAGGTGCTGATGCAGGGGCCCGACAATCGCCCGCTCCTGGTGCTCGATCGCCGCGGCAAGGGCCGGGTGGCGCTTCTGCTGTCCGACCATGCCTGGCTGTGGGCGCGCGGCTATGAGGGCGGCGGGCCCTACAATCCTCTCCTCCGCCGCCTTGCGCACTGGCTCATGAAAGAGCCCGACCTCGAAGAGGAGTTCCTTTCGGCCAAGGCAAAGGGGCTTGCGGTCACCATCGAGCGGCGGAGCATGAAAGAAACAGTCGATCCCGTCACACTGACCGAGCCCGACGGCAGCAAGCGCGAGGTCTTGCTCGAGCAAGTGGCGCCCGGCCTTTGGCGCAAGACCATAACCGTCGGTGCGCCGGGGCTCGTGCGCGTGCAGTCGGGCAAGCTCACAGCGCTTGCCAACGCCGGCGCCAGCAACGCGCTTGAGATGCGCGAGGTGGTGGCCACCGAAAAATTGCTGCGGCCGGTGCTCGAGGCCACGGGCGGCGGCGCCTTCTGGACCGTGGGCGGCGCAGCGCGCGGCTCGGACGCAACTGCGGCGCAGGGAGAGGCGGCCACGCCCATTCGCATGCCGCGCATCAGTCTTTTGCGATCGGCCAAGATCCTTCATGGCTCGGGCTGGCTCGGCCTCAAGGACCGCGGCGCCTATGTCACCCGCGGCATCCGGCTCATTCCGCTCTTTACCGGTTTTGTCGCCCTTGCGGTCCTTCTCGCACTCCTCTCGCTCACCTGGTGGCGCGAGGGCCGTTAGCGTCGCCCGGCAGGAGCCGGCAACGATCCCACCCCGTCACGCGCCCGGCGGCTGGCGGGGGGCGGTGGG
>WGBL01000225.1 GCA_015494375.1 Hyphomicrobiales bacterium
GCGTAACCTTCACCTTGTCGCCCGATTCGAAAAAGCGGCGCATATTGCGCAGCTTGACGTCGTAGTCGTGACTATCGATGTTAGGGCGCATTTTTATTTCCTTCACGTCGAAGGTCTTTTGCTTCTTGCGCGCCTCAGCCGCCTTCTTCTGAGCCTGATACTTGTATTTGCCATAGTCCATGATCTTGCAGACGGGAGGAGAAGAATTGGGGGCGATCTCCACCAGATCGAGGCCGGCATCGAACGCCATGGCAAGCGCCTCCTCGATCGTCTTGTGGCCCTGGTTCTTGCCCTCTTCGTCGATAAGCTGGACCTCGCGGGCCTCGATGGCCTCATTGACCCTCGGGCCGGCCGGCTCACGCTGTGGCGCGAATCTCCTGGGACGGCGTGCGATTTCTGTATCTCCCTTTGATTGTTGCGACCAAATGGATCATTGTTGCCAGCAAATGGCGCAGACCGGCGCTCACCAGCAATCATCGCTTCCGGCCCGCGCCATCCATTGCTGGCAATCGCATATAGAATCCGCTGCCCGCAAGCGCAAGTCAAGATGGGCTCTGACAAGCCGCCCGCAGTCGGGCGGAGGCTTTGCTCATTTTCACCCCTCAGGGCCCCATTGCAGCCCTCAGGGCCCGAATACGAGTGCGTGCATGAGCCGGCCCGGCAACCGCGTGAAGGTCCCCGTGAGGAGTGAACCGGCCCCCGGTAGCTGCGTGGTTCTTATGCTTTCTTGTGCTTTCTCCATAAAGGCGCGGGATAAATCGCGAGTTTTGTGAATGCGGGATATCAGCCCCAGGGGCGGGCGTTTGCTCCCGCTGATGATGGGCGTGAATGGTGGCGCTGCACGCGGCGGACGCGCATCGACAAAGCTCGGCCATTAACCCCGCTCGAGCAGCATTGCCCATTAACCACGTTTTCTAGGCAATTCTAAACAAATGCTTGTTGATATGGCCGAAGATAATTTGCGAGAGGCGTCATATGACCCCAACCTCAGAACCCGCGCGCGGCTTACGCGGCTTAATCGGCCGATGGGCCGGTGTGCGCCGGGCGATCGCGGCCCGTTTGTGCGGTTGGCTGCACTCGGCGAGGCGGTGGGCGGGCCTAGTGGTGCCGGCGGTGCGGGGCACCGATGCTCGCGGACGCGCGGCCGAAGCCTGGGATGGCGCGCAAGATCAGGCCGACAACAGCCCTGATGCCGCTTCGCGCTCCCTGGCCCACATCAGCCACGAGTTGCGCACGCCTCTCAATGGCATCATCGGCCTTGCAAGCCTTCTCGAGGACAGTGGCCTCGACAAGCGGCAGCAAAACTACGTCGGTGCCATCCGGCATTCGGCGCGCACACTGCTCGAGCTTATCGACGAGACCCTCGACCTGGCGAAAATCGAAGCGGGCAAGGTCGCGCTCACAAACGAGCCCTTTGCCCTCGACCAGCTCGTCCAAGATGTGGTCGAGCTTCTGGCTCCCAACGCCCACAACAAGGGGCTCGAGCTCGGCTGGGCTCTGGAGCCGAACCTGCCGAAGAGGGTTGTGGGAGATGCTTTGCGCGTGCGCCAGATTCTCACCAATCTGCTCGGCAATGCCATCAAATTCACCGAAGAGGGGGGTGTCCTGGTGGCCGTGTCGGGCGAGACGAAGAAGGCAGAGACAGAGGTAGAGGGAGAGGGAGAGAGGAAAGCGCCCGAACGGCTCATCCTGAGGCTTGAGGTGTGCGATACAGGCATTGGCCTTGATGCCGACGCACGACAGGCGGTTTTCGACGCCTTTGCCCAAGGGGCGCGCCAGGCAAGGGGTTGTCGCGATGGCACTGGGCTCGGGCTGGCCATCTCGAGGCAGCTCGCCAGAGCCATGGGCGGCGATATCGAGGTCGAGAGTACGCCGGGCAAGGGAGCGACGTTTCGAGCGACACTCGCTTTGGGGCTCGCGGCTGATGCGCGCTTTCTCTCGAGCGACTGGCAGTGTGCGGCCCGGGCGCGGCACATCCTCATTGTCTCGCGCCGACCCATCGAAGCCCGCGCCCTCAAGCGCCTGCTCACCACACAAGGCCATAGGGTCACGTGTAAAGAGCCGCCCGAGGCCCACGACGTGGTCGCGCAACAGGCCCGGCTCGGCACGCATTTCAATGTCCTAATCGTTGATAGCGCCCTCCCGACGCCCGAGGCGAAGCAGCTTGTTGCGTTGGCGCGCGAGGCCTCTCCCGAGCGTGTCCGGGCGCTCGTGACACTGGCGCCCGCCGATCGCCCCCGGCTTGCCGACTGGAGCCGGGCAGGGTTTGACGCCTATCTTATGCGGCCGGTGCGCCCAAGCTCGCTCTTTTATTATCTGCGGACCGATGCAACTGTGGCACCCCATTCAAGGACTGGGGAGCAGCCGAGATATGGGGAGACGGGAGCGGGTGAGACTGCCGACAAGCCTCGCGGCAGGCCGGCGCCAATTGACAAACCAACCGCCGCGGTTGTCCCAACCGCTGCAAGTGCGGCAACAGCCACAACCGCCGCGAGCGCTGCGAGTGCCACCATGGCCCCTCTGCATTGGCGCGGGCGGCGCATTCTCCTGGCCGAAGATGACGATGTGAGCGCCCTCCTCGCCGAGCGGCTGCTGGCGAGTTTCGGCCTCACGGTCGTCCGTGCAAGGAGCGGCCTCGAGGCCATCGAGGCACTCGAGGTTTGCGGCCATGGGGCGCCATTCTCACTCGTCTTGATGGATCTCTATATGCCGGAGATGGATGGCTTTACCACCTCGCGCGAGATCAAAAGGCGCCTACATGCAGGCACGCTTGCCGGCCCGCTGCCGGTCATTGCCCTCAGCGCCAACCGTTCAGATGAGGAGGGGATGCGGTGGCGGGATGCGGGATTTGACGATCATATCACCAAGCCGCTCGACGGGCCGGCGCTCACCCGCATCCTCGAGCGCTGGTGTGATCCCGCCCAGAGCTCAGCACCCCATGGTGCTTTGGCATCTTCAGGGTCCGGGAACGACGGAGCAAGCGCCAAAGCGGTGGGGGCTGAAGAGCCCCTCGTGCCGATTTGAAAGCGGCCACTTAACCCAAGACCATAGGGATGGGGTCTGCTCAGCCAAACGCCCGCGGGTCGCCGATCAGCGAGTTAAGAACCTCAATCTGCGCAAGCGCCCATTTGAGCTCTTGGTAGTGGTGCCGTGGCAGACGCTTGACATCGACCCGATTGGACGGCGCGATGCCGGCTCCGATATCGTCGATCTGTTGTGCGAGGTTGCGGGTGAGCAGGATCTCCTGGGCCCTGATGAGGCCCTCGACGTCCTCTCGACTGACTTCGCCGGCGGCGACGGCTTGCACACCTTCGAGCCGCTCTCTCGTGCTGCGGCGCGCGAGCCCGTAGCGGAGTGCCAGCAGCCGCGCACCACTGGCGATGGCGCGAAGACCATATTTCTTGACATCCACGCGGCCCTCTTCGGTGCGGATGCGGCCGAAAAGCCCAATGGGCGCCGCAAGCCCCGTTGAGATCGCTGCCATTTCCCGCAAGAAGCCGGGCGCCGTGTGCGCTTTCTCATAGCTCCATTGCCATAGCTCTCCCGCAAGCCGCGCGTCGCCGAGAACCGGCGCGAAATCGAAAAACACGTCGACATTAAGGAGGTCGGCCGCCTTGGCGCCGCGGAGCCAGTTGGCCACCGTTGCCTTCCATTGCGAAAGGCTCTGGCGCCAGGCGCGGTTCCTGGCCATGACGCCGCCCGGGCAATAGGGAATGCCGGCCTCGTCGAGGATTATCGCAACCCGGCTGGCAAATTCCGCAAACCAGGCGTCGACCTCCTCCACCCCGCGCCCGCCATCGCCACCATCGGGGCTGGTCGCGCCGTTGCCATCATTGCCGTCGTTGCAATCAGCGCCATCGATGGCGGCCGCGACATTCCTTCCGGTCATATCAGCGAGTTGCGCGGTGGACTCGCCTGCGCCGTCGCGGTCCCCCTCCGGCTCGGGATCGGAGGGGTCGGCAATGTCGGCATGGTCAGCATAAATGAGGGCGTTGTCCTGGTCGGGCGCAAGTAGCGTCTCGCCCCGCCCCGCCGAGCCCAAGACCAGGAGCACAAAGGGCACCGGCGGCGCGCCCCGGCCCGCGCGCGCCATCTCGGCAAGCGCCAGCTCCCCGGCCCTCGCCGTCACCGCTCGCAGCTCCTCGGCGATGATGGCGGCGATCTGGCCGCCCCCCGTTTCCTCGTCGAGCAGGGCCCGAGCCACCTCCGGCAGGCGCGCCCATGCCGCTCCCAGCGCATGGACGCTCTGCGCATGCTCGACGGCATAGCCGAGGACGAGGGCATCGCGGGCGCGCTCGCGCACGAGATCGCCGCTGCTGAGCGCCCCCGCCAGGCGGCCGCCTTCATCAACGACACCCAGGTGGCGGATGCCGAAGCGCGCCATCTTGCCGACGGCGCGATAGAGGAAGCTCGATGCGGCAACGGTCTTGAGCGGGGCACTCATGATCTCGGCCACACGCCTTTCGGCTCCGCTCCCGACTTCGCCGAGTTGGCGCATGAGGTCACGCTCGGTGACAATGCCGAACGCCCCATCCGGTTCCGCCGGCTCGACGAACAGCGCGCTCACCCCGCCTGCAATCAGTTGCCGCGCCGCCTCGGCCAGGGAAGCGTCGGGAGCGATGAAGCGGGCCGGGCGCGTCATCACGTCGGCCACGCGGTGGCGATAGGCGAAGCTGTCGAGGCGCACGAGCGCGCGGTGGTGTTGGAGCCTCTCGCCAGGCTCGATCACAGGCGGCAGCCAGCCGCTTGCGGCCTGCCGCTCGCCGGCATCGCCAAAGCCACGAAGCGCGCGCTCGGCCTCGCCGAGGGTGCGCACGCCCTGGGTGCGCAAATGCGGCAGAAGGGCGAGAAAGATGCGTGCCGCGGCAAGGGCGTCGCCGAGAGCGGTGTGGCGCCCCTCGAGCGTGAGGCCAAGCCACTCGGCAACCGTCTCCAGCTCGAAAGCCGGGAGCAACGGATTGGCGATCCGCGCAAGGAGCGCAGTGTCGAGCGAGCGCGGGCGGCGCCAGCTGTGGCCGGCACGGGCATGTTCGGCCGCAAGCACGGCGAGATCAAAACCGATGTTGTGGCCGAGGATCACATCATCGTCGAGAAAACGCGCAAGCTCCGGCATGAATTCGGAAAAGGTGGGGGCGCCCGCAACATCGCCATCGGCAATTCCGTGGATCGCAGTTGCGGCTTCGGGAATGGCGGTTTCCGGGTCGAGTAACTGATCAAGGCTCTCGTGCTCATGAATGATGCCATGTCGCACACGGACGGCGCCGATTTGCACGATCCGATCGCGCACGGGGTCGAGCCCCGTCGTCTCGAGATCGAGAGCCACGATGGCAAGTGATGCAAGGGGCGATGCGGAAACTGCTTTGAACCGCGGATCGCTCAAGGCCCCCTCTCCTTGTCCCCTACCCCTCACTTAACTTCCCTATCCCCTACCGCCCGTTTGACAGGAGCCGGCGAGGACTTCCCTAGCCCCATTCTCGTATGATGCAATGTCCCGCTCGCGGCAATCTAGCAGCAATCTCGGCCAGGTGCCTGCTATGTGCTCGCGCAGAGCTTGAGGCTCCTGCGGTTGAGCGCCAGTGCGGCCGACGAATCTCGCTCTCATAATCGGTGCCACGGAGCTCGGCCAGGAACGGGGCCCAAATCCTCCGCCACGAGTTGAAGGCAAGGCGCGAACGTTGTGTGTGACTGAACTCAAGCGGACGAAAATGCTGTTGACCGAGCCAAGTATAGGCGGCCCGCCAGACGGCCGTCGCGACGCGGGTGTTGCGCGGGCCCTTGAGTTGGGAGATCGTCGGAATGATGGCGCTCTCGCTATGCGGGGCAAGCTCGAGAACGGCAACCCGCACACCGGCCTTGCGGACGCTGAAGACGCGCACGTTCGCGCGGCTCAGATGCTGGCCGTAGCTGTCGAGACAATTGCCCATCGCTCTCGCCTCGGCCAAGAAATCCGCAACGGTGCGGAGCGGCAAAAACTCATAGGCGCAGGCGGTTCCACCAAAGCTCCAGAGCGCACGCGGCTTGGCATCGAGCGCGATGGCCAGGTCGATGCGCGCGCACCAGGCAGACGCCAGCTCAAAAGCTCGCTCGGTCCCGAGAGCCCGGTGCCAGCGCTCGGCCAGCAACTCGCTGCCCTGCCCGAGGTTGCCGGGCCGGGAGGAGAACCAGGCCCAGGCCACAAGCAACGTAAAAAGCTCTCGCGATCGCCAATTGAAGAGCTGGCACATCTCCCGCGCAAGCCAAAGGGCGAACTCCTCGCCCACGAGCCTATGAGCCAGGAGCACATGCCGGAGCCAGAGGTGAGCAAGCTCAAGGTCGCTCAGTAGGCTGTTGGCGATCCGCCGGGCAAAGCGCTCACCATCGGGCAGCGGGCCAGAGAGCGGCGCGCCGTAGGCCTCGGGCGGCAGGCGCCGCATCCACATCGGCATGCCGAGGGCCTGGGCCGCCCGGCGCAAGGGGGCGCCGCTCAGCACCAACTCCCAGCAGGCATGACGGCGGGCCTCGGTGCCAAAGCCCGTCACCATGGCGAAGAGGAGGCCGGGGAAGGTTTCGGCAAGCTCCTCAAGGCGTGGGGCGCAACAGGTGAGTGCGGCGATCTGCTCGCGATAGCGAGAAGCGAATCGGCCGAGTCTTTGTTCTCGAGGGAATGAAGCCGGCGCACTATGCTTGTTCGATGAAGGATCGCGTCTTTGTCGCACGGTTGTTCAGAGTACTCCCAAGGTCCGCCTCTCTCCCCCGCGGCGCCCTATTCTCCTCTGAGCGAAAAAAGTGGCAAAATCCAGCTTGGGGGCGAAAGTGCACTTGAAGTGCACACCAAGTGTTGATTGGACGGACCAGACGGTTTTCGCTCTAACTCCAACAAGCGTGCAGGGGTGCAGCTCTCCTGTACACAATCGTTGGCTGGGTAGTGTCTCAGTTTGAGTTTTTTGCGCGTTATCCTATTCACGTCATTGCCGCGCGTGACGCGGCAATCCAGGGCCCACGCGCAGAGGCTGTTGCCCTGGATCACCCGGTCACGCCGGGTGATGACGTGGAGCAAGGGGGGGAAGCAGCACGAAGAGCCGCCGTCGCGTAAAGGCTGCTCCAAAGTGAGACACTACCGTTGGCTGAGATCCCTTGACTGAAATCGTTGGGTAACGGGGAGGAAAGATTGACTACGACACGGCGCGCACTGTCAGGGCTTGGGGCCTCCGCCCTCCTGATTGGAACCC
>WGBL01000226.1 GCA_015494375.1 Hyphomicrobiales bacterium
GTCAATGACTGAATCCATGGGAAGGCGCCCCTCGGCAAGCGCTCGCTGCGCCTCGGCCATGACAGCGAGACCCTGCTGACGCAGTAGCGCCGTGCCGATGATGGCGGTCAGCACGACGACCGCGATGGTGGGGCCGATCCCGAGCCAGCCGCCAACCTTGATGAAAACGGCAATCTCGATGAGCGGCACGGCGACAAAGAGCGTGAGCAGCAACAGCGGCATGATGGCTTCCCGATTTTAGGCGAGCCCCTCCCCAGCGGCCCCGCGACGTCCCACGATGTTTCCCGATCCGGTAGCGTGCGCAAGCCAGCGCGCGAGCCGTCGGCACAATGGTGCACGCCCGCGCTGCCAAGGCAATGGCCAGAATGCTCCAATGGGGAAGCTCAATTCATGCTAGAGGGCGGTGAGAGGATGGGCTCTTGGTTGGCGCGCATTTTTTCTCGGCGCACTTGGCGCATTGGGAGTTGGATTTGCCAACGCGATGGCATAGATTGATGTGAGATGCGGTCGACGCCGTTGGGCGAACCCGTTGGGCGAATTGGGGCAGGCATAGATTGATGCCTGCGGTAGGCCACTTTCCTCAGCATATTCCCCAGGATTGATTGTTGGACCGATCGCCGGACACCACCCGAGAAGCGCGGACACCATCCAAGGGATGGCGGGAGCATCCGAAAAGCCCGGACAGCACCTGAGACGCCCGGATATCATCCGAGAAGCAAGTGTGACATGAGTGAAACATTCGACATCTACACCCTACTGTTCCTGGTCCTTGCGGTTGTCATATTCCTGAGGTTGCGCAGCGTGCTGGGGCGACGGACTGGCAACGAGCGCCCGCCCTATGACCCCTATTCCCGCGAGGAGGGCGAAGCGGGGGCACGGCAGCGCCCTGGCGATGACAATGTTGTGAACCTGCCGCGGGGTGAGGCGGCTTCGCGACAGGGGCCTGTGACAATTTTCGAAGATTCGCCTGAAGACAGGATCCGGGACTTTTGCCCCAAGGGCGGGCCCGTTGCCGACGGTCTTCTCAAGATTGCCCGCGAAGATTCGATGTTTGACCCCAAACAGTTTCTTTCCGGCGCCAAGACCGCTTATGAGATGATTGTGACGGCGTTTGCGGAGGGCAACAAGCGCACCCTCAAGCAGCTTCTGAGCCGGGAGGTGTATGACCGTTTCGTGGCCGCCATCGACGAGCGCGAGGCCCGTGATGAGGTGGTGGAATCGGAGTTCATCGGCATCAACAAGGCCGACATCATCGAGGCCGAGCTCAAAGAGAAGACGGCGCGCATCACGGTCAAGTTCGTGAGCCAGATCATCACCGCCATTCGCAATCGCAAGGGCGATCTCATCGAAGGCGATCCCAACCACGTCCGCGATGTGACCGACATCTGGACCTTTGCCCGCGAGGTGACCTCACGCGATCCCAACTGGAAGCTGATTGCCACCGAGGTCGCCAACTGAATGGCCTGGCTGACTTGCATGACTCGGGCGTTGCAGGCGGCGCCCAGCTGGGTCAATGGGGCTAAGCTCTGACGCAAGCGGTGTCGTCCGTCGGTGCGATCGATCCGTCGCTGCGGCGAGAATGCGGCAAGAAGAAGCAAGAAGAGAAGAAGAGAGAGTGCCGCTCGCCCTCGCCGAGAAACTGGGCTCATGGACAACCGGCAGAGAGCACCATGCGGCTCAGCGCACTTCAACTCAAACCCCTTTCTTATGCCGACATTCCCGGCTGGCAGGACGATGACCAGAGCCTGGCCGTCGGCGCATTGAAGCGCTCGGCGCATTGTTTGCAGGCGGTGCTTACCGCCGAGCACAGAGCGGGGGCGGGGCTCGCCGTTGACACCGCCACCCCCACGCCTGGCCGGGCCAACACGACAGTGGAGGCCGCAGCTGATGCGTTCCTAACTGAGCTCAAGTCATTGCCTGAGGGGCTCGAGACCGCCGCGGCGCGCGCCTATTTCGAGGCCCACTTTACGCCCTTTGCCCATGGCGCGAATGAGCTGGGCTTTCTCACCGGCTACTACGAGCCGGTTCTCGACGGCGCGCGTCGCCGTGGCGGGGCCTATCAGATCCCGGTCTACCGCTTGCCGGACGACCTTGTCAAAATCTCCGACGATCGCCTGCGAGGCCACCTCGACGGCGCATTGACCGCGGCCCGCAAGACCGAGGCGGGGCCCGTTCCCTACTATACGCGACGCGAGATCGAAGAGGGCGCGCTTGCGGGTCGCGGACTGGAGCTTTTGTATCTCGCCGATGCGGTCGATGCCTTTTTTCTCCATGTCCAGGGCTCGGGGCTCATTCGCCTTGCCGACGAGGCTGGCCGCGTCGTGCGCATCGGCTATGCCGGCAAGAACGGCCATCCCTACACCTCGATTGGCGAGCTGCTCATCGAAAGGGGCGAGATTGCAGCGGAGGACATGACACTCGAAGCGCTGCGGGCCTGGCTCGAAGCCGACGCATTGCGTGGGCGCCAACTCATGCAGGAAAACCGCTCTTACATCTTCTTTGAGGAGCAGGCTTATCGCGCCGGCGAGGGTCCTCTCGGGGCGGCCGGTGTGCCGCTCGAAGCGGGCCGCAGCCTGGCCGTCGATGCCGGGCTCATCGATCTGGGGCTGCCGGTTTTTGTTGTCTCGGAGCGGCTGCGCCATCATGGCCAGACGGGGTTTCGCCGCCTGATGGTGGCGCAAGATGTGGGCTCGGCGATCAAGGGCCGTCAGCGCGGCGACATTTTCTGGGGGACGGGAGACGAGGCGGGCCGGCTTGCCGGCGAGACAATGCACGAAGGGCGCTTTATCATTCTCGTTCCCAATCCCGTTGTTGACAGCCTGAGTGGGCCGAACGAATAGGGGGCGGCAGGCCTGAGACCGGCAGGAACGCAAGCCGCGGCCTCAAATGCCGTGCGAGACGTAAGCGAAAATGGACAAGACGCCAAAGACGCCAAAGAAGCCGCAAGGATCAAAGCGCCGCGCGGTGAGCGATGAGGAGCTCGACCTCTGGTTCCGCGTGACCCGCAGCATCGAGCCGCTCGAACGCGGCCCAGAGGGGGACATCCGCCCCGATATCTCCCCCGCGCGGCCGGCGGGCAAAGGGGCAAGGGAAGCACCGCGGCCTTCTCAATCGCATTCCAGGCCTGCGACCGGTCCCGATCGTCCGCGCCGGCGAGCCGGGAGAACAGACCCCGGCAAACCGCCTGATATGGGCCCGCGCGCGCTTGATCGCCGCACCGTGCGCCGGCTCGCTTCCGGCCAACTGGCGATCGAGGCGGTTCTCGATCTTCATGGGCTTCGACAACGCGAAGCTCACGTTGCACTCAAAGCGTTTCTTCTACGCGCCCAGGCCAGCGGCCACCGCTTTGTCAAGGTGATCACGGGCAAGGGCACCGCCCGCGGCGACAATGACAATGAGGAAGCCCCCTTCGATCTTTATGGCGGCGAGCCGCGCGGGGTGCTGAAGCGCCTGGTCCCGGCCTGGCTTGGCGAGCCTCAGTTCACTGCAATTGTGGTTGGCTATTCGCCGGCCGGGCGGAGCCATGGTGGCGAAGGGGCGTACTACATTCAGCTCCGTCGCATTCGCCCAGCTC
>WGBL01000227.1 GCA_015494375.1 Hyphomicrobiales bacterium
GGAGATCTCCAACACACACTCGAACGCGATCTCAATCCCGGTCTTCACCGAAACTTCAACCTCTCTTTCTCATTCGACCCAGAAAAGCGGCTCGGTTGATCGCAAAGATCCACCGAGCCGCAACGGGTGCGTTCGCCTGGCAAGGCCCGTGGCATCGTCGATCTCGACCGCAAGCCCGCTCAATGTCGCTTCGCCCTTGGCCGGCTCGAAGCGCTCGCTGCGCATGGCGGTGGTGAAACGGCGTACGGCCTCCTCGGCCCGCATACCGACGACTGACTCGTAGACCCCGCACATGCCGACGTCGGTCATAAAGGCCGTGCCGCCCGGCAGCACGCGGTCATCGGCGGTGGGGGTGTGGGTGTGGGTGCCGATGACAAGGCTCACCCGGCCATCGGCAAAGGCGCCGAGCGCCTGCTTCTCCGAGGTGGCCTCGGCGTGGAAATCGACGATGATGGCATCGGCGACCTGGCGGAGTGGTGCCGCCTCCAGCTCGGCCTCGAGTGCTCTGAAGGGGCAATCGAGATTGGCCATGAAAACCCGGCCCATGAGGTTGATCACAAGCACCTTGGCGCCCGAGGCCGTCTCGAGCAGCAGGCGCCCGCGACCCGGTGTGCCGGGCGGGTAGTTGAGCGGCCGCAACAGGCGCTCATGGCGTTCGATAAACACCAGTGCTTCGCGCTGATCCCAGCTGTGGTTGCCGCCCGTCACCACGTCGACGCCGGCATCGAGCAGTGATTGCAAAATGGCTTCGGTGATGCCGAAACCGCCGGCGGCATTCTCGCCATTGGCAATGACGACGTCGAGTCGGTAGCGCTTGCGCAAGCCCGGCAATGTCTCGATGAGGAGCTTGCGGCCGGCCTTGCCGACGATATCGCCGAGAAAGAGTAGACGCATTGGCGGGGTCCTGATTGGGGCGCGATTCCTGTTGGAGGGCGTCTCCTGATTGGCGGGCGTATCCTGATTTGGGGTTGTGTCCTGATTGGTGCGCAATCAGTGCGAGGGGCCCTCTATGGTGCGCGGGCCAGTGGGTGTCAAGATGAGGTCGAGCCGCTCGTCGTGTGTGCCATGGGGGACGGCCTCAAGCTCTTGCTCATCGAAGGCGAGACCGATGGCAAGAACGGGTTCGCCGGCGCGCATGTGCAATGCCCTGAGCTTGGCATCATAAAAGCCGCCGCCATAGCCGAGACGCCAGCCACGGGCATCGAAGGCGAGCAGCGGCACGAGCAGCACCTGGGGCTCGGCAACGGGGCATGTCGCGGGCGGCTCCGGTATGCCCATGGCGCCCGGCTCCATGGACTCGAAGGGCTCCAACGGCGACCGGGGCGAGCCGGGCGGGCAGCGGCGGAACACCATAGTGCGGCCGCGCTCGCTGCGGCCGTGCTCGGATTCCGCTTCCTCGACGATGGCCGGCAGCAGGATCCCCCAACCCGCCTCGGCAAGGCGCATGAGCAGTGGGCGCGGGTCGATCTCGTGGCGAATGGGCCAATAGCCGCTGACGAGGCCCGGCGGGCGATCCGCCAAGAGTGCGAGGCCGTGTGCGGCAAGGCGCTCGGCCGCCTCTGCGCCATGGGCCTCGGCCGCCGCGCGCCGGCGCGCCCGCGCGATCGGCCGCAGCTCCGCCTTGGCGCGTGCAAGATCTCGCGCAAGCTCTTTGGCCTTGTCTTTTGTCTTGTGTTCGTGCTCGGCGCTCGACATCACCCGCGCCTTAGAGCAGAGATCACCGCCCCCGGCAAGGCGCAGATCCTCGGCCCCGCATTCCGGCGATGGCGCGGTCGAGTCGCGGCGCAATCATAAGGTGCGGGCCGGCTCGTGAGGACCACCCCCCACTCATCGCCGTCATCACCGTCTCAACATCCCCCTCTGTGTCCATCACCACCCCCCATCAGTCGAACATGGCCGCACGCGCGCCGAGATGACGCCGACGCCACGCGTGCGGACGCTCGAATTGCGCCGACCAGATACCGCGGCGCGCGCGGGCGGCGCTTGCTTCCTCCGCCCCAAAACGGCCATAGGCGACGGCCCAGCCATTTGCCACCATCCAACGGTTGATGGCGACATCGCCAACCCGGCAAAGCGCCAGCAGGCGGCCGTAGCGGTCGACATCCTCAACCTCGCAAACAATCTCGCGTCCGCCCACGAGCCCGCGCAGTGCTTGCGCAGCCGCCCGGCCGCAGGCCCATGGGGCTTGCTCGCGCATGCACATCTGTCGGCCTTCGGGCGCATCGATGCCGAGAAGCCGCACCTCCCTGCCGGCGAGCCGAAGACTGTCGCCGTCGATCACAAAAGCACGGCCCACAAGACGTTCCGGCACACTTTGTTCGCTCAATCGGGCAAGCAGAACAATCGCGATCGCGATCAGCAGGCCAAGCCAGCATCTACGCTTTCGAAAAACAGAATTGCGCAAGATTGTCTCTCCAAAAGACCCCGCGCCGGCAATGTCAACCCGAAATTAATCAAAGCAAATCAACATCTTCGCCGAGGAGCAATTGGTCATGATTGGGTTGGCGACCAGGGCATCGGGGGACTGGTTCGCCAGTTTGCAGTAACGAACAGATGATGCAAGCGATTGGGCGGCTAAGCGTGGGCGTGGCTGGGGACGCACCGGCGCAGGCCAAGGAGAACAAAAAGCCCCAAACAGCGGGCGCCGAGCGGGTGACAAAAGGCGCCAAGACCGAAGAAGCGAAACCCTGGGTGCGCGAGGCACGCGAGCGCCTTACGCAGCGCAATCAGACCAAACCCGAGTTCCAATATGAGCTGCTGCTCATCTTTGTGCGCAATGAGCTCGGGGCCATTGTGACCATCCCCCTTCTTGCGGTCATCATTACGCTTGCCTCCACATTCTGGGCGCCCCCCTTCGAGGCGCTCACGTGGCTCTTGCTGCTGCTTGTGGCCCGCGCCATCCAATACAGCTATTGCAGCCAATTCGCCCGCATCCCGGAAAGCGAAGTCGATCTCGAGGCCTGGATGAGCACCCTGGTGCTTGCCGAGCTTCTCTATGGGGTGAGCTGGGCCGGGGTGGCGCTTGTCGGGCTCGAATCGCACGACCCATCGGCACATATATTCGTCTTTGCGGCGCTCATTGTCGTGCTCACCGTTCGACTGCTCTTCGCCTCGACGGTGATGCCCATCATCTACGCGGGCACGGTGCCCATGACGCTTGCCGTTGTCACGCGCTTCCTGCTGCTCGATGATCCCTTCTATTGGGCGATGGCATCCATGGCGATCGGGCTTCATGTCTATTTCATCTTTCTCGCCAAGGGCCTTAATGCGACGGTGATGGCAATGCTCGAGTTCCGCGCCGAGAAAGGCCTGCTCATCGCCGAGCTCGAGGAGGCCAAGGGCATCTCCGATGAGGCCCGCCGCCGCGCCGAGGCCGCCAATATCATGAAATCGCGCTTTCTCGCCACCATGAGCCATGAGCTGCGCACGCCGCTCAATGCCATCCTGGGGTTCTCCGAGGTGATGAAGTCGGAGATCTTGGGGCCGATCAAGAACGAGACCTATAAGGAGTATTGCGAGAGCATTCACGACAGTGGTCAGCACCTTCTTCACCTCATCAACGAAGTGCTCGATCTCTCGCGCATCGAGGCCGGCAAGCATGAGCTCAAGGAAGAGGCGATCCATCTCGACAATATCGCCCACGATTGCGTGCGGCTCATGAAACTTCGGGCTGAGAGCAAGGGCATTCGGGTCGTCGAGGAACTCGAGGCGGGCCTGCCGATGGTCTGGGCCGATGAGCGTGCGCTGCGCCAGATCTGCCTCAACCTCTTGTCGAATGCGCTCAAATTCACGCCCCAGGGCGGCACCGTCACAATCACCGTCAAAGGCAATGAGGCGGGTGAGCAGTCACTCAGCATCAAGGACAATGGGCCCGGTATCCCGGCCAATGAGATTCCGCGTGTCATGCAGGCCTTCGGCCAGGGCTCGCTCGCCCACGAGCTGGCCGAGGGCGGCACCGGGCTCGGTCTGCCCATTGCCAAGAGCCTCACCGAGCTCCATGGCGGCCGGTTCGAGCTCAAAAGCGAGCTCAGGCGCGGCACTGAGGTTACGATTACCCTGCCGGCCAGCCGGGCCGTCGAGCCGCTCCATGCGATCGGCCACAAGGGCGGGCGAAACGCCGGTCCCGACAGCGATCGCCGGTCCGGTGACGGCTCCGCGGAGCGTGGCCAGCGAGGTGGGGGCTCGGCGGAAAAAGGCGCCGCGCGCGCCCGTGCCGCCAACGGGTAACGCGACCCCCGAGGAGCAAAGATCGGCTGAGCGGATCACGGGCGCTCCGGCCCGCGGCCCAGCACCTCGGAGCGCCAGGCGAGCCAGGCGGCAACCCGGGCTTCGGGCTCGGGATGGCTTACGATATCGGTGACAACGGCAATCGAATGGGCGCCCGCGGCGCGCACGGCCTCCGCCCGCTCGAGCGTGATCCCGCCGATGGCAACCACAGGCCGCGGTGCCCGCGCCCGCCAGGTTGCGATGCGTGCAAGCCCCTGTGGCGCCCACCTCATCTTCTTGAGTTTTGTTTCGTAAATGGGCCCGAGCGCTACATAGTCGGGATCGGCGGCGAGGGCCGTCTCCAGCTCGGCCTCATCATGCGTCGAGATGCCGAGCCCGAGCCCGGCGCGGCGAATTGCGCCGACATCGGCGCCTCGCAAATCCTCCTGGCCGAGATGGACGAACGGCGCCCCGAGGTCGATGGCCTGGCGCCAGTAGTCGTTCACTATGAAAAGGCAGTCGTGGGTCTCGCAAAGCGCCCGGCCGGCCGCGATCTGGCGGCGGATCTCCCCTTCCTCGGCGCTCTTGAGGCGGAGCTGGATGGTCTTGATGCCGAGCGGCACGAGACGCTCGAGCCAGCCGAGATCGGGAACAATCGGATAAAACAGGTCGGGAAGGGGCATGCTCGCCTCCTTGCGGGTGCCCAATCTGGAGCGACCCTACCCCAAGAGGCCTCATGTGGCCTCGCCGAGATTACGAAAGGGCGTGCCTGCAACAGGCGTCGAAGGGGCGGCCATGTCGCGCGGCTCCATGAGCCCCGCCTCGAAACCCGCACGGCCCGCGGCGACGGCCTTGGCAAAGGCGGCCGCCATGCGCACCGGATCGCCCGCCTTGGCGACGGCGGTGTTGATCAGCACCGCATCATAGCCGAGTTCCATGGCCTGCGCGGCATGGGACGGGGCGCCGATGCCTGCGTCGATTACCAGCGGAAGGTCGGGAAAACGCGCCCGCAAGGCCTTGAGCGCAAAGACGTTATTGAGCCCGGCTCCACTGCCGATGGGCGCTCCCCAGGGCATGAGCACATCGCAGCCGGCGTCGATAAGCCGCTCGGCCGCGCCAAGGTCTTCAGTCGTATAGGGAAAGACACAAAAGCCGTCGTCGGCCAGCACCCGCGCCGCCTCGACGAGCCCGAAGAGGTCGGGCTGGAGTGTGTCGTCATCGGCGATAACCTCGAGCTTCACCCAGGGTGTGCCAAAGAGCTCGCGCCCCATTTGCGCGGTCGTGATCGCCTCCTTGGCGGTCTTGCAGCCCGCGGTATTGGGCAGCACGCGCACCCCGAGGCTCTGGATGAGCTCCCAGAATCGCGCGCCCCTATCGCTGCGCGCCCCCTCGCGGCGGAGCGAGACTGTGACAATCTCGGCCCCCGAGGCCCGCACGGCCTTGGTCAGCACCTCGGGCGAGGGGTATTGCGCGCTCCCCAGCAAGAGCCGCGAGCCGATCGCCTCGCCATAAAATGTCACGCTGTCTGTCACGCCGTCAGGCATGGCGCTCAGGCCCTCAAACCATTCACTCAGTCCTTGCGTTGGCAAACTAGGCGAGAACAGCCGTGCCGTCACCCCCGCACCGCGCTTCGCCAAGCGCTTTCGCGCGTCCTGGCCTCATGCTGCCCTCGCCCCCACTGCCGTCTTCTTCGAGGGGATGGCGAGGGTATGCCGGCGCGCTTGATTTTGGCCCTCGATTGCGCGTATAGAGCGCCAACGCCGCGCCGCGCACCGGCATCTTGTGCCTTGTGGCGCCTGTGCGGCGATGCTCGTGGGTGCGGCGGCTTGGGTCATGTTAAGCCTTTTCACTTGTTGAGGGCATTGAATTGAGGGCATTAAAGCCTTTGCCAAGTGTCCAGTGCCGAGCCTTGCCCTCTCGCAATTGCTGCCGCTGCGGTCCTCTCACCCCGCCGCTGGTTTCGTCGAGGGAGACGCCGAGCGGCCATGACACGCCCGATCGGGCCCGTAGCTCAGTTGGTAGAGCAACTGACTTTTAATCAGTAGGTCGCAGGTTCGATCCCTGCCGGGCTCACCAATAAAATCAAGGGGTTAGTGGTTCGAAAAAATCCGGAACTTGAGCTTTGGGTAGCATATGGGTAGCAATTAATGAGGCGTTTGGACGGCCTCTCTTGGCAGCCCATGAGCACCCTCCTCGCCTCTGACCTGCGACAGAATTCCTGCTGCTCGTGCTCGTCGTCATCGCCGTTGCCTTCAACCTGGCGCAGCACAGGCCGACCATTCGACACACACCCGGCACCTCAACTGCCCGTCCTCCCCTGGATTTGCCCTGGCAATGCCCCTGGCTTTCAGATCGGCAGGGGCAAAGGTAGGCGCGAGCATTCGGAAGTGGCGGAAAGTAAACGATAAATGAGCCGCCCCGCGTGCGCGCGCTGCGCGCGCCGCCCGCCCTACTTGATCCGGAAGTGGTTGCGAAGCGCCAACAGTACGAGGAAGAGGAGCGCGATCGAGAGCATGTTCTGGAAAGTAAAGAGCAGATTGGCGATGGGCGTCAGGCGCTCGGTCGAGCCGGTGAGGCAGGCGATCGCCGCATCGCGCTTGCGCCCGCCGATGAGGCCGCGAGCGGCAGATTGTTGAGGAAGGAGAGATAGACCTCGGGCGCGAGCCAGCCCCTGGGCCAGTGCGCGCAGCCGGTGCCATCGTGGCAGATCGCCTGGCCCATTGCTGGCGCGCCAGCACGATCGCCGAGAACCGCCTCGATGACTGGTTCGCCCTCTTCGCGCACCATGATGACGGTTCGCGCGACATTTCGGCGGTCACCCCGGCCGTCGCCGTCTTCGAGCACGGCATACGGCGAGAGCCGACGCCATAGAGAAAACGCCCCACCATTCGTGCAGGTGAATGGACGGGGCGTGGAGATGCGTCTTCGCACGCCATATCAGAAGTTCCATATGCCGCGGGCGGGGGCTTCGCGGGGGCTTCCATGTCGAAGATGGGACGGTCTGGGCGCCTCGGCGCATCAGCGCCGACGTTCCCGAGCCTTTCGACGGTTTCCGTGACGTGGTGCGCGAGATGGTCCACTCCGTTGTCGTTTCCTGGAAGCCAGATCATGCCAAGGCGGGTGCCCTTCATGAGGCGACGGCCTATGGCTTCGTGCGCAACGAGAAGGAGGCCGCAGAGATCGGCAATCTTGTTTATCGCAAGCCTCTTGTCGATCTAACCTTGAAAGACATTGGTAACGTTCGCGATCCAAGGCTAAGAGCCGATCTGCAGGCGCTTGCGAAGCCCTATTTGAATGACAAAGGAAAAATCAAAGACAAAGATGCCGAGAAGGCGCTCAAGGCTCAGCTTGCCGATTTCAGCCACAAGAGAAATATTCGCCGCATTCGCATTGGCAAACCGGAAAAAAGTGTCGTGCCAATCCGCGACAGGCGCAACGGTAAGGTCTACAAGGCCCTCATCCCCGGCGACAACCACCACATCGATATTGTCCAGATGCGCGATGGGACTTGGCAGGGCTTTGCCGCCACTGTTTTCGAGGTCAATCAGAAGGGCTGGCGGCCGGAGTGGGAACGTAAACGCCTCGGCGGCAAGCTCGTCATGCGGCTCCACAAGGGCGACATGATCGAGGTGGACGATAACGGCAAGCGCCAGATCATGGTGGTGCACAGGTTAAGCCCCAGCAACAACGTCCTCTATCTCGCGGCCCATCATGAAGGTGGCGAGCTTGCCAAGCGACACAACGATAGCGACGACTTGTTTCGCTGGGACTTTGCGAACATCGGCAAGCTAAAGCATCGCAACGCGCGGAAAGTCATTGTCGATGAGATTGGCCGGCTGCGCTATGCGCGTTCGAACATCCGCACCAATTCCGAAGATAATTAACCATAGTTCACAATCTTGAAGCGTTACGGTTTTCTTGGCTGAGCGCACACGCCACTCTAATC
The DNA here is from genome assembly GCA_015494375.1 of Hyphomicrobiales bacterium. Lineage (GTDB taxonomy): Bacteria > Pseudomonadota > Alphaproteobacteria > Rhizobiales > S144-23 > S144-23. Next base: position 8,153 of record WGBL01000227.1, read on the forward strand.
CGAGGAGTGCTGCGTCATGCTTGGCCAAATTGTCGAAATCTCCAACCCAGGTCAGCGCCTCATATTGACACGAGGGTTTCTCGAAATCCGCACCGAAGAAGGCGTCGCGGGCAAGGTTCCGCTCGACGATATCGAAGCCATCATTGCTGCAACGCCGGCTTTGACTTACTCCAACCAGCTCTTAGCCGCACTCGCAGAACGTGGGGCGCCGGTCGTTATATGTTCCCGCCGTTTCGCCCCCATCGCCATGTTGCTTCCTCTCTCGGGCCATCACGCTCAAGGCGAACGGTTTGAGGCACAAGCCAGAGCCAAGCGCCCGCTCAAGAAGCGGGCATGGGCGCAACTCGTGCGGGCCAAGATCAGGGCACAGGCTGCCGTGCTCGAAGTTGTTGGAAATGAAACAAAGCGCCTGAAGCGGCTCGCGGATAACGTGCGCTCTGGCGATTCCGAAAACGTTGAAGCGCAGGCGGCTCAGTACTATTGGCCGCGTCTCTTCGGTAAAACGTTCCGGCGCGATCGTAAAGCCGACGGCATCAACACCCTGCTCAACTACGGTTACACCGTCTTGCGCGCTGCCACCGCCCGCTCTGTCGTCGGTGCCGGCCTGCATCCCTCGCTTGGCCTTCACCACAAGAGCGGGGGCGATGCGTTGAGACTCGCAGACGACCTCATGGAGCCCTTTCGGCCCACAGTCGATCTCTTTGTCTGGGAGATCGTCGGTGATCAGCGCGACCCCGAACTCACGATCGAACGCAAACGCCGTCTGGCCGGCGTGCTCCATGCCGACTTCTCCACCGACCATGGCGCCAGCCCTCTTTCCAATGTTCTCTCACAGCTTGCCCGGTCGCTGGCCGATCTCTACCTCGGGCGATCGCGAAAGTTGGTGCTTCCCGTTGCGCCTCTTCCCTTGCTCGAAGATGAAAACCTGGCCGATGGAGGGCCCGCCGGCCTATGAAATTCAAGGCCTTATCAGGATATCGCATCATGTGGGTCATGGCGCTTTTCGATCTTCCGGTGCTCACGGCAGAGGAACGCAAACGCGCAACACAGTTCCGAAATTTTCTTTTGGATCAGGGCTTTTCTATGATGCAGCTCTCTTGCTATATTAAGTATACGGCAGGCAAAGAGCATGCCGATGCGCTTGCGGACAAGATCATGGCCGAGGTGCCCGCCGGCGGCAAAGTCGACATTCTGTTTTTTACGGACCGGCAATATGAAAACATCCGCTCTGTCCGCGCTCCCCACCAGGGACACCGCCCCGGAAAGCCCAATCAATTGCAACTTTTTTGACTGGCTGGGTGGCGATTCGCCGGTGAAGACTGCTGCGGGTGGCTCCTAAACGTGTGGCACGCGGTGAGTTTTTTCAGTTCGGTTGAGATAAAAACCCTTGCGAACCAATGGGCTCGCAAGGGTCGGTTCTAGCACAGATCGCGGCGTGGGCCGACCGGAACCCGCTCCGGTAGCCAAACAGGAAACCGAGGTTCTAGCACAGATCGCGGCGTGGGCCGACCGGAACCTGTGCTCGGCAAACTCGCAGGTGTGTTGCGTTCTAGCACAGATCGCGGCGTGGGCCGACCGGAACTCAGTCGACAGCCACCTACGGCTAACCACGGTTCTAGCACAGATCGCGGCGTGGGCCGACCGGAACTGGTGCTCAGCATTGAGCTTTGCTGCCAGGTTCTAGCACAGATCGCGGCGTGGGCCGACCGGAACCGCTCCATGCAGCCCCCTATACCCGCTCCAGTTCTAGCAC
>WGBL01000228.1 GCA_015494375.1 Hyphomicrobiales bacterium
GCACTTTCAGCGAGGTGCGCGAGCGCCTTATCGCATTGGTCAAGGCGCGCTCGGTGCGGACCGACCGCGAGTTCCGCCTCGCCTCGGGCAAGACCTCGCGTTTTTATGTCAACCTCAAGCCGACGATGCTGAGCGCCGAGGGCGCCGCGCTGATTGCCCGCCTGGTGCTCGACGCGATTGCCGATGATGACGCGGCATTCGTTGGCGGGCTGGAGATGGGGGCCGTGCCGCTTGCGGCCGCCGTGGCCGCCGCAAGTCACGCAAGCAGCCGACCAGTGGATGCCTTTTTCGTCCGCAAACGGCCGAAGGAGCACGGCACCCGAAGCCTCATAGAGGGCCTCCCCGACGGCGCAGCGCTGGCGGGGCGCCGCGTCGTCATACTGGAGGACGTCACCACCACCGGCGGCTCGGCCCTCAGAGCGGTGGAGATCGTTCGCGAGGCGGGCGGCGAGGTGGTGCGCGTGATCACGGTCGTCGACCGCGAGGAGGGGGCGCGCGAGGCATTCGCCGGGGCCGGTATCCCCTTCACCTCCTTGCTCGGTGCGCGCGATCTTCTGTGATGGCGCTGATATCGCTACGGCCCGTGAGGTGGGGGTGGCACGGCGGTCGAGGCGATGGCGCTCGTGTTATTATAGACAGCCGGGCGCTCCCTTTTGCGCCGAGCGCGCCAGGTGAGCGGCACCTCGCCGACAAACCCGAGCCCCGGTGGCGTCGGCTCGCGGTCGATACGGGTCGGATCGAGACCCCAGGCCCGGGCCATGGCCAGCACCGCTTCCTCGTTGGGATAGCCGGTGGGATCGTCGTCATCGCGCGCCTTGCGCGCCTTGCCCGATCGCCCGCCCAGACGGCGCAATGCGAACACCTTGAGCCCGAGAGCACGCTCCTCTTCGGTAATCCGGCCGCGGTTCCAGATGATCCCTTCATCACCCCAGGCAAAGGCCCGCACAAGCCCGCCGCCTGAAAAGCGCGCCCAGGCATAATGCTCGATGAAGGGGTAGGTGAAGTAATATTGCACCTCGCCAAAGCGCCGTGAAAGCGCCGCCAGGAGCGGCATGCATGTATCCTCGAAGCGCGGGCCCACGGGATGCGGCAGCGCCAGGCCGACGACAAAGGTCCAGCCGGCCACGGGCGGCGAGACAAAGACGAAATGCTCGCCGAGCTCCTCGTCATAGGTGGTAGCAATGCCTGTGCGCCAATTGACACACTGAATGTTCTCGAGACGGAGGGCCTCGAGAACGCCTTCGGTCTCCTCCGTCGCGATTGCCAGCCAGGCGGTGCGATAGCCGAATGGCCAAGGCTTATCGGGCGCCGTGTCCTTGTCGGTCAGGAGGTCGACCACCCAGGGCACCACACTGGTGGCGACGAAAAAGGCAAACAGCAACGCCGTGACTGTCACGATCAGGAGCAATTCAGCACCGTTCCGTTGTCGTGGCGCTCGCAGCCCCCAGCGACTGGGGCCGGCGGCACTGCGAGCACTGTCTGAGTTGAAACTGTCGACGGTATGCCCTTTGCCGATCCCTCACGACACGTTCCCCCGACTCGTCCCCCACCGACTCGCACTATGGTTGGCTCAAGTGATAGGCTCGCGGCCGCTGTGCGGCAAGCGTCCGATCGGCGAATTGGGGAAATCGGCACTTTGGCGACTTTGGCAGCTCCGCCGCCGCTGGCTCTGGCAGCGCTGGCGGCTGTGGCAGCACCGCCGCCGGCTCTGGCGGCTCCGGCAGGAGGGCTGGGGCGCTTGCAGGCTTGCGGTCGGCTCGCAGGCTCGGTGGCGAAGCCCTCCAATCCGTGCCGCCCAGCCACTTGCCGAAGCGCGAGCGGGGCTCCATAACTTGAGCCATGCCACTCCGAAACACGCGAGAAGTGCCGGCTGCCAAGGCCAGGTCGACGCCCGGTGCAAAGGGCGCGTCCGCCGCGTGCGCATCCGCCCAGCGCGCGTTGGCCGAGCGCGTATCCGCCAAGCGCGCATCTGCCGAGCGCGCAACAGGTCCCGAGGTCATCGCGCGCTATCTGAAAACCCTGACCAACGCGCCCGGCGTCTATCGCATGATCGATGCCCGCGGCAACGTCCTTTATGTCGGCAAGGCGCGCAACCTCAAGAAGCGGGTGCAAAGCTACACCCGGCTCAGGGGCCAGAGCAATCGCATTGCGCGCATGATCATGGCGACGGCAGCGATGGAGTTCGTCACCACCGAGACCGAGGCCGAGGCGCTGCTGCTCGAGGCCAACCTCATCAAGCGCCTCAAGCCTCGCTACAATGTGCTGCTGCGCGACGACAAGTCGTTTCCCTATATTCTGATCACTGGCGACCACCGGGCGCCGCAGATCGTCAAGCCCCGTGGGGCGCGCAAGCGAAAGGGCGAGTACTTCGGCCCCTTCGCCAATGCCGGCGCCGTCAACCGC
>WGBL01000229.1 GCA_015494375.1 Hyphomicrobiales bacterium
CCCCTCCCCCCCCGCCGTCGTAATGTCTCAGGCGGACATCTGGCTGCGGCCCCGGTGCAGCCAAACAAACTCCGCCGCTCCCTAACAAATTCCGATGCACCCTAACGCCCTCAGTATACCCTAACGATCCCAGCACACCCTAACGATCCCAGCACACCCTAACGACCCCAGTACACGCTAACGACCCCTGTACACCCTAACGAAAGAGCAGATCGAAGAGTGTGCGCGAGCGCCTGCGCCTGTTATAGCCGCGGCGGCGCGCCCGCTGACGTCCAGCACGCGGGGCGGGCCGCACATAGCTGTCATAGCCGCGTCCCGAGTCCCAGAATCCGCTCCAGTAGCGATCGCTGCCAAAGGGGTTGCGCTCGACCACCCGACGGCGCGCGCGAACAATCGTGCGCAGTTTGTAAGTGCTGGTGATCCCGTCCGGGCCCTTGACGGTCAGCCTGCCGCTCTCCCAGGACCACGATGCCAGCCGCGTCCCGATCGAGATCGGCTCGAGCGCCACCACGCGGTTGGCGTTATAGAGGTCGACAATGGCCCCATACACTGCCTCTTCGGGGCCGTTCTCGCCCGCTATGACGCCGGCGTTGAAGCGGAGCACGCCAATGCCCCGGTAAGGCCGTTTCTTGAGCTCCCAATCAATGAGGCGCGGGACCTTGCCGCCATAGACCTCGAGCGGTATGCGCAAGTTCTTGTGTCGCTCGCTCAGAGCAAAATAGCGCCCTGTACCATCAATGACGACAAACCATTCTGAGAGATCGGAGGCATTGACAAGCTGTTCGTCGGGCCGGCCCTCACCGGTCAGGCGCTCAAGTGCCGCCGCGGCCTTGCGATCGCCGGGCGCCAGCCGGATGATCTCACGATAATCGGCCACCGCCTCCTCGAGCTGTCCAAGCGCCTCGCGGGCCTCGGCCCGCACCCTGAGCGCCCGCAGGTTCTTGGGCTCGAGCTTGAGCGCTCTCTCGACATCGGGCAGTGCCAAGGCGTAGGACTGCATGGCGTTATAGGTCCAGGCGCGGGCGGCATAGGCGGTGGCATTGCGGTGATCGAGCTCGATGGCGCGGGCGAAGTCCTCGAGCGCCTCATCATAGGAGCCAAGATGCGCCAGCGCCAGACCGCGCAAGGCAAGAGCCCCCGAATGCTCTGGGGCGAGCTCGAGGGCGCGCTTGATCTCCTTAAGCGCCGGCGTCAGCTTGGTCTTGTCTATGAGTGCTTGCGCCTTGGCGAGATGAAGCTCGGGATCGTTTGGGGCAAGGTTCACCGCCCGATCGAGGTCGTCGATGGCGGCATTGTAACGACCGAGGTCGCGATAGACCTGCGCGCGATTGCGATAGCCCTGGGCGAAGCTTGGATCGAGCTTGATCCCGCGCGAGAAATCCCTGAGCGCCGCATAGGGCCGGGCGAGCGCCAATTGCACACGGCCGCGACCATGGAATGGCACCGCATTTGCGGGCGCAAGCCGAAGGGCCTTGTTGTAGTCCTTGAGCGCCGCCTGATGCCGGCCCAACTTGCTGAACGCGTTTGCCCGATTGTTATAGGCTTCGGCATAGCGTGGCGCGAGCAGGATGGCACGGTCGAAGTCCTTGATTGCCTCCTTGGCCAGCCCGAGCGCTAGCAGAATATTGCCGCGGTTGTTATAGAGCGCAGCAAATTCGGGATAGAGCTTGACCGCCTGGTTGAGGTCTTTGAGGGCCGCCTCGGCGAGGCCGAGCCGCCAATAGGCGAGCGCCCGGTCATTCAGCACCGTCGCCCGGCGCTCGGCCTCGAGCCCGGGTTTGGCCAGAACCTCGGTATAGAGCGCAACCGAGCGCTTGTAGTCGCCACGGACGATCGCCTGCCCCGCCTCGCCGAGCTTTGCAACGAGCTGTGGGGCGGCTGCGCGCGCGGGCCCGGAGCCGAAAGGTCCGCAGCTCAGCAGAGCGCAACCGATGAGGACCGCCGGGAGAGCCAACCTCGTTTGTCGCATCAGCATGAACCTCGCGCCCGCTTCGTGCCATCAGGCAATCTGCAATCGTGGTTCCATGATAGCACAAGCCCGCCCCGATCACCCGAGAGTTTCGCGCTTATCGGTGTGCATGTCTGTCGGTGCTTCTCTCGAGAAAAGACCACACAGCTATGCAGATATGATGGCGTGACAACTTGGCCCGCTGGTGTCGGCAGCGCGTGTGGCTCAATCGACCGGGGCCGCGCGGTGGTGACCGGATGAAGCGCTGCCGGCGGCGGGCGTGGCTCAACCTGGCACATTGCCGCCGCCTCGCGTGGCATAGCGGGCGGCAAGGCGGTCGTAGTGGTCAAAGCCCACATGGCGCTTGAGCTCGTCGAACCCCATGAGCAGACCAGCCGGATCGCGCCCCGCACGCATGTGCTCAAGGCACGCCCCCATCGCCCGCATGGCCGCCGATAGCAGGGTGAGCGGATAGGCGGCGATGCGATAGCCGAGCTCGTGAAGGCGTTTGGCGCTAAGATTGGGCGTTGTGCCGCCCTCGACCATGTTGGCCATGTGGACGCCTGGCACCACGCGCGTGATCTCGGAAAGCTCGGCCTCGCTCTCGGGCGCCTCGACAAAGAGAATGTCGGCCCCCAGATCGGCGAACGCCTGTGCGCGCCAGATGGCCTCCTCGAGCCCGCATGTCGCCCGCGCATCGGTGCGTGCTAGGACGAGAATGTCGTAGCCTGCGCGGCGCAGCTCTTCGCGGGCGTCTATGGCGGCGCGAATGCGCATCTGAGCCTCCTTACGCCCCACCACCTCCTTGCCAACCGTATGCCCGCACCTTTTCGGCGCCAACTGGTCCTCGATCATGACGGCAGCCAGCCCCGCGCGCGCATAGCCCTCCACCGTACGGCGCACGTTCATGGCATTGCCATAGCCCGTATCACCGTCGCCGAGCACGGGGATCGAGACGGCGGCCGCGATGTTGCGCGCCTCATCGAGCATCTCGCCATAGCTGATGAGCCCCACGTCGGGCGCGCCGATGCGCGCGGCCGAGACGGCAAACCCTGACATGAAGGTGAAGCCGAACCCAGCCTCGGCGATCATCCGCGCTGAGAGCGCATCCCAGCAGCACGGCATGACATGGCACGTGTTCTCGCCAAGCTCTGCACGCAACTTGGCGGCGGGTGTCGTTGAGGGTGTCATATTCGCTGCGGACACGGGCCTACGCCTCACAGTTTGAACGGGATATAGAGCACAAGATCAGGCACGAGATAGCACACCGCCACCGTCACCAGCATGAGGAGCAGGAACGGCCAGACACCATGCGCCACCTCGCCAAGGCGGGCGTGGCCCACCGCCTGAATGACATAGAGATTGAGTCCCACGGGTGGCGTAATGAGGGCGCACTCGATCATGATCACAAAAAAGATCCCGAACCAGATGGGATCGACGCCAAGCGCGCCAAGCGAGGGCGCAAGCACCGGCACCATGATCAGCATCATCGACAAAGCCTCGAGGAAAAAACCCATGACGATGAGCACGAGCGCCACCACGACGACAAAGAGAGCCCGCTCGTCGAGGCTCTGGGTGATAAGGAGCGACAGCTCTTGCGGGATGCGGTAGAGCGTAATGGCCTTGCCGAAGACCTTGGCGCCGGCGACGATGAGCAGGATCGTGACGGTCGTGGTCATCGACTGGACAACCGCCGCTTTGAGGTCGGCCCAGGTCAGCGTGCGCAAAATGCCGCCCGTGATGATAAGTGCAAACGCAAACCCCACGGCCGCTGCCTCGGTGGGCGTGAAGGCGCCCCAGTAGATGCCCCAGACGATGAGCCCCGCCAGCGCCACCGAGGGCAAGGCCCGCCGGCTAGCGGCCAGGCGCTCGGGCCAGCTGGCCCTGGGGGAAGGCACATAGTCGGGGCTCAGAAGCGCGAACACCATGGCGTAACCGATAAAGAGGCCGACGAGCAGCAGCCCCGGCCCGATGCCCGCAAGAAAGAGGCTGACCACCGACTCCTCGGTGATGAAGCCGTAGATGATCATCGGGATCGAGGGCGGGATGAGGATGCCGAGCGTGCCGCCCGCCGCCAGCAGCCCGAGCACGAAACGGCGCGGATAGCCACGCGCCTCGAGCTCGGGGATGGCGACCGTGGCGATGGTCGCGGCCGTTGCCACCGACGAGCCCGAGATCGCGGCAAAAAGCCCACACGAAAGTATGGTCGCGACCGCAAGCCCGCCCGGCCAGTGACCCACCCAGGCCTGGACGGCCGAGAAGAGATCGCGCCCGACCCCGCCCTTGAGCAGGATATTGGACATGAGCAGAAAGAGCGGCACGGCAAGGAGGACGAAATTGTCGATCGTCCCCCAGAGCGCCTGGGGAGCAATCAGCGGCGAAAAGCCGCCTGCAAGCAACATTGCAAGGCCAACGGCGCCGAGTGCAAAGGCCACGGGAAGCCCCAGGAGCAGGAGCCCGAAGAGTCCCAGGAGAATGAGCGCAGAAGTCATGGAACCGCCTCTTCGCCCGCGCCATCGCCTTCGCCTTCACGGTCGGCCGGGCCATCGGCGCCTCGTGGGCTGGCATCAGCGCCCATCCAGATGCGCGCGAGCTCGACGAGCGCCTGCAGGGAGAGCACCGCAAAGCCAAACGGCACGGCACTTTCCGACCACCAGTTGGGGATATTGAGCATGCTGCCCGTCGACCGGCCGCGCACAAAGGAGTCCCAGGCGATCCAGCCGCCATACCAGATGACGACAGCGCTGAACGCAAGGATGATGAGCAGCGAAAGCACATCGGCGCGACTGCGCCAAGCCGCGCTCACCCTGTCGTAGAGGAAGTCGATGCGGATGTTCTGTCGCCGCCGGAGAATGCGCGCCGGAGCCAGGAAAACGCCCCAGATGAGAACGAGCTGGGAAATCTCGGCCGCCCAGATCGTGGGCGCATTGAAGACATAGCGGGCCGTGACCTCATAGCTCAGCATGAGACCGGTGAGAAAAAAGAGCCACGCCGCCACCAGCCCCAACAGGTCACTCAGGCGATCGACGAGACGCAAAGAGCCCCCTCCCCCTGCTGCTCTCCCCCAGGCAGACAAAAACAAATAATGACACAGCGC
>WGBL01000230.1 GCA_015494375.1 Hyphomicrobiales bacterium
GTGTAGCAGATCATTACACGCTCGAACCGCGCGTCGTGCGGCATCGCCTCGAGCTTTTGTGGCGTTCGGAAAACATCTTTCAATCGGCGAACGCAGCGGCCAAGCGGCTGGCTCTGCTTCGCCGTACCATTCTGGCCATTCGGCCGAAAGTCGTGATTTCCTTCATTGAGCTCACGAACATCGCGGTGCTTGGCGCCACGATAGGCACCCAGATTCCGGTAATCGTCAGTGAGCGGATTGATCCGAGGTATTACAAGATCGGTTGGGTGCGCGAGGCATTGAGGCGTGTAGCCTATCCATTCGCCAGCCGTCTTGTCGTTCAGACTGATGCTGTGGCTCAATGGGCCCAGCGCGTGCTCGGATGGCCCGAGGTTGTGTTCATCAGCAATCCACTGCGTGAATTGCCAACACTCGCTCCCTATGACGCGCGCGCGCGGCAGGTTGTGGCAGTCGGGCGGCTTGCGAGACAAAAGGGCTTCGACCTTCTTATTGAGGCTTTTGGGCGCTCGGGGCTCAAAAACGAGGGCTGGCGCCTGGTGATTCTGGGCGATGGGCCAGAACGCGCAAAGCTTGAGGCCATGATTGCACATCTTGGGCTCGATGAGGCCGTTCGTTTGCCTGGCATGGTTGCCGATCCCGCCCCACATCTTAATCGGGCACGCATTTTCGTCCTTCCATCGCGTTTCGAGGGCTTTCCCAACGCACTCTTGGAGGCTATGGGCATGGGCTGTGCGGTGATCGCGGCCGACTGCCCGAGCGGGCCGAGGGAGATCATCCACCATGGTGTGGATGGTCTGTTGGTTCCTCCCGGGAACATCGAAGCCCTTGCCCAAGCCATGCGCGATCTGGCAGTAGACCCGCAGCGCGCCGCCCGTCTTGGGCAAGCGGCCCTCGAGGTTCGCGAGCGCTATGCACGCGAGCGCATCCTGGCGCAATGGGACGAGCTGATTGACGAGGTGCTTGCCGAGGACAAGCAGTGTCGCTGCCGGTGGATAAAAGGAGAGAGGGGCGCGAGCACATGAGCGAAACAGCGGCTGGAACGGCCGACGCAGAGAAAGAGATCCGCCCCCGCCAGCGCTTTGAGTTCGGCGCCAATTGGGCGCGGTTTCTCAGGAGCCTCGATGAGGACCGGATCACGGAAGCCGAAAAGTCGCTCCGTGCGATGCTCGAAATCGACAACCTCGAAGGCCAGCGTTTTCTCGATATCGGCAGCGGTAGCGGGCTTTTTTCTCTCGCTGCGCGGAGGCTTGGTGCCACGGTGCATTCCTTCGACTATGATCCCCAATCGGTGGCCTGTGCCCAAGAGCTCAAACGCCGCTATTTCCCTGATGATCCGAATTGGATCATCGAGCAGGCCTCCGTTCTCGACGAGGCCTATCTAGCGCGCCTTGGACAGGCAGATATTGTCTACTCTTGGGGTGTTTTGCACCACACGGGGCGAATGTGGAAAGCCCTCGCCAATGTGGCTGGGTTGGTGGCGCCTGGCGGCAAACTATTCATCTCGATTTACAATGACCAGGGGCGCAAGTCGCGGTTCTGGGCGGCCTTCAAACGCAGCTATGTCAGGCATCCCTGGTTGCGTCCGTTTCTCATCAGTTTCGTCCTCCTGAGGTCTTGGGGACCTATCATTGTGCTCGATACGTTGCGCATGCGTGGCCCGCTCAAGTCTTGGAACGAATATAAGCGCAATCGCGGCATGTCGCCGTTCTCCGACGTCATCGACTGGGCAGGTGGCTGGCCCTTCGAGGTGGCCACGCCGGATGCAATCTTCGATTTCTATCGCAAGCGCGGATTTGCCCTGGAACGCCTCGTTACTCGCCAGGGGATCGGCTGCAATGAATTTGTTTTCTCGAAGCCGAGATCAAGAAGGACCGCTTACTAACGCCCCTCACCCTTGACGCTGTTAACGGATGCCTTTTTCTTCCTTCAATCGAAGCGGACGCGTCCCTTGATATCCGCCAATCTTCCATCGGACTGCACTCTCTTGCCAACCACCTGGTCCAGCCTCCGGTTTCTCCGACATTTTCACCCTTTGATTTGAACCATGTGTGGCCTGGCCGGATTTCTCATTCTCGATAATGGTGATGCCGACGAGCACACGAGCCACACCATGGCTCGGTGCGCCGGCGCGATGGCACAGCGGCTTGCCCACAGGGGGCCCGATGATGAGGGCGTCTGGGTCGATGCCGCTGCCGGAATTGCGCTAGCCCATCGGAGGCTCGCCATCATAGACCTTTCTCCGGCGGGCCATCAGCCGATGCTCTCCTCATGCGGGCGCTTTGTCATTGCCTATAACGGCGAGGTCTACAATGCCGCCGAGCTGCGTGCTGATCTCGAGGCGCGGGGGCGGCGGTTTCGTGGCTATTGCGATACCGAGGTGATCGTCGAGGCCTGTGCCACATGGGGAGTGGAGGCAACACTCGAGCGCCTCATCGGCATGTTTGCCTTCGCGCTCTGGGATCGTCGCGAGAGGCGTCTCACCCTAGCCCGTGATCGGCTTGGCATTAAGCCCGTCTACTGGGGGCGGGTGGGAAACCGCATTGCCTTCGCCTCCGAGCTCAAGGCGCTTGCGGTCTTGCCCGATTGGTCGGGCGAGATCGCGGCACAGGCACTCGCCCTCTATCTGCGCTACAACTACGTCCCGAGTCCGCTCAGCATCTTTGAGGGAATCGAAAAACTGCCCCCCGGCAACCTCGTCACCATTGCTGGAGATGGACAATGCAGTAGGCACGCCTATTGGTCGCTCGAAAAAGTCGCCAAGGCCGGTCTCGCTTCTCCACTCACCATCGATGATGCTGAGGCCGAGGAGCGTCTTGAAAACGTGATTGCGAATGCCGTCAAGGGGCGGATGATCTCGGATGCGCCGATCGGCGCCTTTCTCTCAGGCGGCATCGACTCGTCCCTCGTTGTTGCCCTCATGCAAAGAGCCGCCGACAAGCCGGTGCGTACTTTCTCCATCGGATTTCGAGAAGCGGGCTATGACGAGGCCCCCCATGCACGCGCCATTGCACGACATCTCGAGACAGATCATACCGAGCACTATGTCGATGCCGCAGAGGCCCAGGCGGTCATCCCGAGGCTTCCCCAGATTTATGACGAGCCCTTTGCCGATTCCTCACAGATCCCAACCTTCCTCCTCTGTAAGATCACGAGGCGGCATGTGACGGTTGCGCTCTCGGGCGATGGCGGAGACGAGCTCTTCGCAGGATATGACCGTTACGGCTATGCTGATTTGTGGCGCAGAAGACTTGCCCGCATACCGCGCCCCCTACGCCAACTAGCAGGCGCCGGCATTGCTCTTCTCTCGCGCGAGGCCATAGCACGGCTTCTCAGGCGCCTGCCGGTGCCCAGGCTGCGTCAGTGTGAATACGAGAACCTTTCGCGGCTCGCCCTCTATCTTAGGGGCAGCGATCAAGCGCTCTATCGCGATCAGGTGAGCATCTGGCAGACCCCGCCCCTGCATAAAAGAGCTCATGAGGCGCGCTTGCCAGCCTCGCCCTTGTCCGCACCCAATGAGCGCCCGCGCCTGCCCGACTATCTGGGGTGGATGCAATATGCCGACATGCGCACCTACCTGCCTGACGACATTCTCACCAAGGTCGACCGGGCGAGCATGGCGGTGGCGCTCGAGGTGCGTGTTCCACTGCTCGATCACCGCATCGTCGAGCTTTCCTGGCGTCTGCCTACACCCTTCAAGCGCCGGGACGGTAAAACGAAATGGCTTCTTCGCCGCGTACTTGCCCGTCATGTGCCGGAAGAGCTCTATGAGCGCCCGAAGATGGGATTCGGTGTGCCGATCGGCGACTGGCTGCGTGGTCCTTTGCGCGACTGGGCCGAGGACCTCCTTTCCGAGAAGCGGCTGGCCACGGATGGCTATCTCGACCCAGCACCCATCCGGCGCAAGTGGCGCGCTCATCTCTCAGCGGAGCGCAACTGGATGTATCCGCTCTGGACGGTCCTCATGTACCAAGCTTGGCGCGCGGACGGGCTCGGTGGCGCTCGCCTCCCGTTAAGGGACCCGAAACCGACGCACCTCTCTGGGAGCGGGCTAGAGGCGATGCGGGCACAGGTTTAGCTGAACAAGAAAAGCATGCCTCGAAAGCTTGACAGAGCCCCCGACCACGAGCGCTGTCACACCGTCTTTTATGTGATCGGCTCGCTCGATCGGGGCGGCGCCGAGGGGCATTTGGCGGCCATTGCGCCAAGGCTTGCCGCGCGCGGCTGGCCCGTTGCCATCTATTGCCTCGAACACCGAGGCGTTCATGCCGAGGATGTGGCGCGGCGGGGCGTGCGCCTGATCGCGCCGCCCATCGAGAAGCGGCCCGCGCCCGCTCGCGGTTTCCTTGGCTCACCCATCATCCGACAATCGCTTGCCGCCCTGCGGCTTACGCTCGCGGCCACGAAGCTCTTTTGGCTTTTCCTGCGCGAGCGCCCGACCATTGCTCACTTTTTTCTCCCCGGGGCATATGTGATCGGTGGCCCGCTGGCGCTTCTTGCCCGCGTCCCCGTCACCGTCATGAGCCGGCGCTGCCGCAACCATTATCAGAGACGCCACAAGATCGCGGCATGGATCGAGCACAAGTTGCATCACCACATGACGGCGCTTCTCGGCAACGCCAAGGCGCTCATTGCCGACCTCTGTGACGAAGGCGCTCCGCCCGCGCGCATCGGCCTCATCTACAATGGTGTGGATGTGGGGCGGTTTGCTTATCCGGTGCTAGACGAAAAGCGCCACACCTTGCGCGCGCGCCTCGATATTCCGGTTGATGCCCTCGTCTTCATCACGGTTGCCAATCTCATCCCCTACAAGGGCCACACCGACCTCATCGACGCCCTCGGCCGGATCACCGACCAGCTTCCCGCGCCCTGGACGCTCCTTTGCGTCGGGCGTGATGACGGCATCGGCGCCGATCTCGCCCGGCGTGCCGAGGCGCGGCAGATCGCTGAGCATGTGCGCTTCTTGGGAAGCCGCGACGATGTGCCAGAGCTCTTGGCGGCCTCTGACATTGCCGTGCTCGCCTCCCACGAGGAAGGCTTTTCCAACGCCGTGCTCGAGGCCATGGCGGCGGG
>WGBL01000231.1 GCA_015494375.1 Hyphomicrobiales bacterium
CTTTCGCCTTGTCCAGCGCTCGCCTCACCCATTTTAGGCCAACTGGATTTTGGAGAGAATGGCAAACCGTTCACAGGGGCGTGTGACGGGCGGGCGGACATGGCACCGCCGCGGGGCGCTCAGTCGGCCCAAAGGGCGTCGAGGGCGAAGGGCACGGCGGCAAACGGCGCAACCGCAACCTCGTCGTCATCGGCGTGGCTGGCGATCAGCACCCAGGCGCTGTCGCGAAGCGCGAAGGCTTCAAGTGTGCGGGCGTCGGGGTCGACAAACCACAACTGCGGGACCGCGAACCGGCCATAGATCTCGCGTTTGGGGCCGCGGTCGAGGCGGGCGGGGATGGGTCTCGAGGACGCCACGGATGATCTCGGCAACCAGCTGCTCCGGCACCGCGAGGAGGTCATCGTAAGTCGCCTTGCGGCTCGCACTTTCCGCCATGGAATGCCCTTATCAGCCGCCCGTGACACTCATATGGCGCTCGAGCGCCGGGCGCCTGGTGCGGCGGTCGATGACGAAGTCGTGGCCCTTGGGCTTGCGCGAGATCGCCTCGTCGATGGCCGCCTGGAGGAGCCCGTCATCGTCGCTCGCGCGCAAGGGCGCACGCAAGTCGGCTATATCCTCCTGGCCGAGGCACATATAGAGCTGGCCGGTGCAGGTGAGGCGGACGCGATTGCAGCTCTCGCAAAAGTTATGGGTGAGCGGGGTGATAAAACCCAATCGACCGCCGGTCTCCTTGACTTCGACATAGCGCGCGGGGCCGCCCGTCTTGTAAGGAATATCAACGAGCGTCCAGCGTTCCATCAGTCGCGCGCGAACAATCGAAAGCGGAAGGTATTGCTCGACCCGATCACCATCGATCTCACCCAGCGGCATGGTCTCGATCAACGTAAGATCAAAGCCACGGCCGTGGGCCCAACGCATGATATCCTCGAGCTCGTCCTCATTGACGCCCTTCAAGGCCACGGTATTGATTTTGATGGTGAGCCCGGCGCGCTCGGCCGCCTCTATGCCCGTCATGACCTTGTCGAAATGCCCCCAGCGGGTGATCTCTTGAAAGCGCGCGGGATCGAGTGTGTCGAGCGAGATGTTGACCCGCTTGACGCCATAGCGGGCGAGCTCCTCGGCAAAGCGCGCAAGCTGGCTGCCATTGGTGGTGAGTGTCAGCTCGTCGAGGGCGCCGCTTTCGAGATGGCGCGAAAGAGCGCGGAAGAGCCACATGATGTTCTTGCGCACAAGGGGCTCGCCACCCGTGATGCGCAACTTGCGCACGCCACGTGCCACAAACGCCGAGCACAGCCGATCGAGCTCCTCAAGCGTGAGCAGCTCACGCTTGGGCAGGAACGTCATGTGCTCGGACATGCAATAAAAGCAGCGGAAATCGCAGCGGTCCGTCACCGAGACGCGCAGATAAGTGACATTGCGGCCAAACGGGTCGGCGAGTGGCGCGCCATGCTCGCTCTCGGATTTGTGAACAGTCTGTTCGCTCATCGGATCGAGCCCTGCCTGTTGTCGGTTCGTTTCCTCGCCTTATTCGTTTCCTGGCTCAAGAGCGCACCACAAGGCGGCGCGATGGTCAAGGGGCTGGTATGCCAATCTCGAAGGCACTGAGAGGACGTCATTCTCGGGGTGTTGAAACATGCAAAAATTCGCACATCAAGACCCCTAGATATTCATTAGGATGAATACTTAAGTTATTGAACTTTGGTCTAAAATAGGCGCCATAAATGCCAACACCTCATTGCAGAATGCGCCCTATCGTTGCAGTATAAGCACAGACGAAAAAGTGCTGCAGACAAGCGGGCCCGGAGAGAGGAGCATGGGAGGAGCGTCCGAAAGATGGCACATGCCGGCGTGAGTGGTATACAAGAGACCAAAATCAGCTCCGGTGATCGCTCGCCGATAGCCGAAGACCAGCCGCCGGCAATTGTCAGCCCCGAGGATGGGTCGCGGGCACAGGTCTATCGCCTGCTGGCGGGCTTTCTCTCGGCGCCGCCTGACGCCGAACGCCTCAGCATAGGCGCTGGGCTTGAGGGCGATGCCAGTGAGTTGGGGGCTGCGGTTTCGCGCTTTGCCCAAGCCTGTGCGGGACTCGATCCGGCGCGCGTCGAAGAGGAGTATCACGACCTCTTCATCGGTGTCGGACGCGGCGAGCTGGTGCCCTACGGCTCCTATTATCTCACGGGCTTTTTGCACGAAAAGCCGCTCGCCAAGTTGCGGGCCGAGATGGCGCGGCTGGGCCTTGCCCGCGAGGCCGACAAACACGAACCCGAAGATCACATCGCCTCGGTGCTCGAGATCATGGCCGGGCTGATTGATGGACAGTTTGGCGAGCCGGCTCCGCTTTCTGAACAGAAGCACTTTTTCAAGACCCATGTGGGCTCTTGGGCGCCTTACTTCTTTCGCGACCTCGAGAGCGCAAGATCATCGGTTCTCTACGCCACGCTTGCGCGTGTGGGGCGCATCTTCCTCGATATCGAGGAGACCGCGTTCCGTATGTCTTAGGCATCGCATTGAAGCGCCTAGAAATTCAAGCGTCCAAATGCATCGCAAGCGCGGGCGTGAGAAGTGTGAGGGTGGCGTTCGGCCCCTCACGGTCAATGGAAGGGAGACCTCAAATGAAGGAGACGGAGAAAAAGACCGTCACCGACCGGCGGAGTTTCTTGAAACTCGCCGGTTTGGGCTCGCTTGCCGGAGGTGCGGCGCTCGTTACGGCGGGCACCCCAGCCGAGGCCTGCGAGGACCACAAGAAGGACGGCAAGGACGGCAAGCTTTATCGTGAGACGGCGCACATTCGCCGTTACTACGATCTCGCCCGCGCTTGAGCGTTTGAAACGTTTGAAAGTGTTGCCGCTCGGCGCGCGTTCGCAACAGGCCCCTCAACGGTAGGGCGCGCAAGAGCGGGGCTGCCGCAAGGCAGTCTGGCGGGAAAGGTCTAACCAGGAGGATACCATGCTCAGGAAGAAGGCGAACGGGGTGGCGCATGGCCCCCGTCTCTCGTCTCACCTAGGTGAGCAGGCAAACGGTGCCATCGACCGGCGCACGTTCTTGCGAAACTCGGGCGTTGCGATCGGTGGTCTCGCCGCTGCGGCAAGCATCTCGGCGGGCCGCGTCAAGAGGGCCGAGGCGGCGACCATGCCCGGTGGCAAGATCGAGATCAAGAAGTCGGTCTGCACCCATTGCTCGGTGGGTTGCACCGTCATCGCCGAGGTTCAGGACGGGGTCTGGATCGGCCAGGAGCCCGGCTTTGACAGCCCGTTCAATCTGGGTGCGCACTGCGCCAAGGGGGCGTCCGTCAGGGAACACGCCCATGGCGAGCGGCGGCTCAAATACCCGACAAAACTTGAAGGTGGGAAGTGGAAACGCATCAGCTGGGATCAGGCGATCGATGAGATCGGCGATGTCATGCTGAAAATCCGTGCGGAGTCCGGGCCCGACTCGGTCTATTGGCTCGGATCGGCCAAATTCAACAACGAGCAGGCCTATCTGTTCCGCAAGCTCTATGCCTTCTGGGGCACGAACAACGGTGACCATCAGGCGCGGATTTGTCACTCGACCACGGTTGCAGGTGTCGCCAACACCTGGGGCTATGGTGCGATGACCAACTCGTACAACGACATCCACAACTCGCGTGCGATAATCCTGTTCGGCTCCAATCCGGCCGAGGCGCATCCGGTTGCGCTCCAGCACCTGATGAAGGCCAAGGAGCAGAACAATGCCGCCTTCATCGTCTGCGATCCGCGCTTTACGCGCACCGCCGCCCACGCGACCGAGTATGTGCGTTTCCGCCCGGGCACCGACGTGGCGCTCGTCTGGGGCATCCTCTGGCACATCTTCGAGAACGGCTGGGAGGATAAAGAGTATATCCGTCAGCGCGTCTGGGGGATGGAGTACATTCGCGAGGAGGTCAAGAAGTGGAAGCCCGAGGAGGTTGAGCGCGTGACCGGCGTGCCTGGCTCGCAGGTCCGGCGCGTGGCGCGCACACTCGCCACAAACAAGCCCGGCACCCTCGTCTGGTGCATGGGCGGCACCCAGCACACCAACGGCAACAACAATACCCGGGCCTACTGCATCTTGCAGCTGGCGCTCGGCAATATCGGCAAGACGGGTGG
Organism: Hyphomicrobiales bacterium; assembly: GCA_015494375.1. GTDB lineage: Bacteria > Pseudomonadota > Alphaproteobacteria > Rhizobiales > S144-23 > S144-23. The sequence goes on from WGBL01000231.1 coordinate 4,107, forward strand.
CGGCGCCAACATCTTCCGCGGTCACGACAATGTGCAGGGCGCAACCGATATGTGCGTCCTCTCACATTCGTTGCCCGGCTACTACGGCCTCAAGAAGGGCTCGTGGCAACACTGGTGCCGGGTCTGGGATGTCGACTATGAGTGGATGAAGGGACGCTTTGCCTCTGAGAAGCTCATGCAGTCGAAGGGCATCCCCGTCTCGCGCTGGGTCGATGGCGTGCTCGAGGCCAAGGACAAGATCGATCAGCCCGACAACCTCCGAGCAATGGTCTTCTGGGGTCATGCGCCCAACTCGCAGACCCGCGGCGTCGAGATGAAAAAAGCGATGGAGAAACTCGATCTTCTCGTCGTCGTCGATCCCTACCCGACGCTGAGCGCGGTGATGCATGATCGCACCGACGGCGTCTATCTGCTGCCGGCCGCGACGCAGTTCGAGACCTATGGCTCGGTGACCGCGTCTAACCGCTCGTTGCAATGGCGCGAGACGGTGGTCGCGCCGCTGTTCGAGAGCCTGCCCGATCAGACGATCATCTATAAGTTCGCGAAAAAGCTCGGGTTCGACAAGGAGATGTTCAAGCACATCAAGGTCGAGAACGACGAGCCGGTGATCGAAGACGTCACTCGCGAATTCAACCGCGGCATGTGGACAATCGGCTATACGGGCCAGAGCCCCGAGCGCCTCAAGCTCCACATGAAATATCAGCACACCTTCGACAAGACCACGCTGCAAGCCAAGGGTGGTCCGGTCGACGGCGAGTACTACGGCTTGCCGTGGCCGTGCTGGGGCACCGCGGAGATGAAGCATCCGGGCACGCCCAACCTCTATGATCCCTCAAAGCCCGTGGCCGAGGGCGGCCTCAACTTCCGCGCCCGCTTCGGCGTGAAGGCGCCGGAGAAATGGGGCGGGGGCAATCTGCTCGCCGAGGGCCAGGTTGAGGGGTCCTCCTATCCGGTGGGCAACGAGCTCAAGGACGGCCATCCCGAGTTTACGATGGCCATGCTCGAGAAGCTCGGCTGGGACAAGGACCTAACCCAAGAGGAAAGGGACGTGATCGCCAGGATCGCGGGATCGAAAACCAACTGGAAGACCGACCTCTCGGGCGGCATCCAGAGGGTAGCGATCAAACACGGTTGCGCGCCCTTCGGCAACGCAAAGGCGCGGACCGTGGTCTGGAACTTCCCCGATCCGATCCCGCTTCATCGCGAGCCGCTCTACACCAACCGCAGGGATCTCTTGCCGAAGTACGCGACGTACTCCGACCGGCAGATGTATCGCTTGCCAACCCGCTATGCCTCGATCCAGGAGCAGGACTTTTCCAAGGAGTACCCGCTCATACTCACCTCGGGGCGCCTCGTTGAGTACGAGGGCGGTGGTGACGAAACCCGCTCGAACCCATGGTTGGCCGAGCTCCAGCAAAACATGTTCGTGGAGATCAACCCAGCCGATGCCAATGACCTCGGGATCCGTGACGGCCAGATGGTCTGGGTGGAGGGGCCGGAGAAGGGCCGGGTCAAGGTCATGGCCATGATCACGGAACGCGTCGGAAAGGGCGTGGTGTTCATGCCATTCCACTTCGGCGGCTGGTTCCAGGGTAAGGACCTGCGCTCGAAGTATCCCGAAGGCGCCGATCCGTTCGTGCTCGGCGAGGCGGCCAACACCGCCATGACCTACGGCTACGACTCCGTCACCAACATGCAGGAGACCAAGGCGACTCTCTGCAAGATAACGTCTGCTTGAAGGAGATCAGGCAATGGCAAGGATGAAATTCCTGTGTGATGCCGAGCGCTGCATCGAGTGCAATGCATGCGTCACCGCCTGTAAGAACGAGCACGAGGTGCCTTGGGGCATCAACCGGCGCCGTGTCGTCACCATCAACGACGGCAAGCCGGGCGAGCGCTCGATCTCGGTTGCGTGCATGCACTGCTCGGATGCGCCCTGCATGGCGGTCTGTCCCGTCGACTGCTTCTACCAGACCGAAGAAGGTGTGGTGCTGCACTCGAAGGATTTGTGCATCGGTTGCGGGTATTGCTTTTATGCCTGCCCGTTCGGTGCGCCGCAGTATCCGCAGGTCGGCAACTTCGGTGCCCGTGGCAAGATGGACAAATGCACCTTCTGCGCGGGTGGGCCGGAGGAGAACTTCTCGACCGCCGAGTTCAAGAAATACGGCCGCAACCGCCTGGCCGAGGGCAAGCTGCCGCTTTGTGCGGAGATGTGCGCGACCAAGGCGCTTCTCGCCGGCGATGGCGATGTTGTCTCCGACATTTATCGCGAGCGCGTCGTCGCCCGGGGCTTCGGCTCCGGCGCTTGGGGCTGGGGTCGGGCTTATCCGGGTCAGTCCGGCTGAGGCCGAGCTCAACCGAGAGGCCGAGCGTGCGGGACGGCGGAGCCGGTTCGCGGCACCGTCGCCCCGCCGCGGTCTCTCCCGCGGGCCCCTGCGCCTGCCGGCGGATGATGGCCGCGACGATCGCCCGAGGTTGGCAGTTTGATAGTCGCTGTTGTTCGTCGGGCTGGAAGCGCTCGGGTTTTGGCGACCTCAACCTAGGTTGGCAGGTTGATAGCCGCTCTCGTTCGTTGAGCTCAGGTCTCCCGACCAGGTGCGACCAAATGGTTGTGCAAATGGTTGCGCCTGTGATTGCACCGGTCATGAGCCGGTCATGAGGCGAGTGCCGAGTTATCGACGAGAGGGCACGTATGCGCAGGCCTCCAGCCTGCGGGCCGGTTATCGTTATCCGAATGGTGACCCTATTCGCCCTGTTGCGATCGTTCCCGTTGGTGCCACGCCCGTTGGTGCGAAGGGAGGCCGGCCGCTGGCATTTGCGAATGGCGAGGGCACTGTTGCCGCTGTAGGAGTTTGCAAAATGACGCTCGGGAAAAACCGGTGCGGTGCGGGAGAAAGCACCCTAAGCTTGAGGCGCGCTGCGAGGAGCTGGCGCTCGGGAGCATTTGCGGCCGCGCGATGGCCTGGTGCAGTAATTTTTGGCGCGATTTTGCTCGCCTCGCTTCTGATCGCCGGCGGGCCTGGTCCGGCATCGGCCCAGTCGAGCGTGCGGCCGGCGGCGGGCGCTGTGGTGGAGGATACTGCCGTTCCATTGGTGCGCGGCCGGGTGCCGTCGCGCATGACGCTGCCCCTCAACATCACAGGCGGCCGCGTGCCGGGCGGCACACTGGGGACGCGTTCCCAGTCGGACCTGTGGCTCGCCATCCGTGAGGGCAAACTCGGCAAGGTGACGTCCACCGACCCCAAGACGCCGTTCTTGATCAGATCCGACGGCGCAAAGCGGCCTGCGGTAGAGGAGGCCATCATCCGGGCCGAGCGGTCGCGCGGGGTCGTCGATCGCTCCGTCTTCAATGTCGGGCCGACCACCTGGCTCATCTATCGCAACCACTATCTGCCGCAATACGGCATGTGGCTCATTGTCGGCACCATTGTTCTGCTGTTTGTCTTTTTCGTCCTCCGCGGGCCGATCGAGGTCTCGAGCGGTTGGAGCGGACGGCTCATCGAGCGCTTCTCTCTCCCCGAGCGGCTGGGTCACTGGCTGCTGGCGATCTCATTCATCGTCCTGGCGCTGACCGGGCTCAACATCGTTTACGGCCGCGATGCGCTTTTGCCGCTCATGGGCGAGGAGGCGTTCGCGGCCTGGTCGGCTGTCGGCAAGTGGCTCCATAACTGGGGCGCCTTCGTCTTCATGCTTGGGCTCGTCTGGGTGTTTGTGCAGTGGGTCTGGCAGAACCTGCCGAATGCGGCCGACATCAAATGGCTGCTCCAGGGCGGCGGCATAGTGGTCAAGGGCGTGCATCCTCCGGCGCGGAAATTTAATCTCGGCCAGAAAGTCATCTTCTGGCTGGTCATCCTCGGCGGCATCTCCATCAGCATGAGCGGCCTTTCGTTGCTCTTTCCCTATCAGCTGCCCCTTTTCTCGAAGACGTTTGCCGTGCTCAACCTAATGGGGTTCGATCTGCCCACCAACCTTTCGCCCATCCAGGAGATGCAGCTCGCGCAGATCTGGCACAGCTTGGTGGCGCTGTTCCTCACCGCGGTCATCCTGGCCCACATCTATATCGGCACCGTCGGGATGGAGGGCGCTTTCAGCGCCATGTGGAGCGGCAAGGTCGACGCCAACTGGGCCAAGGAGCACCACAGCCTCTGGTATAAGGAGGTCGTCGAGGACGCGGGGCCGCCGGAGGACCGGGCAACGCCGAGTGGCGCAGTTGCCCCCGCGGAATAGAGGTGGCCGAGAGCCATGTGGGGCGTTGCAGCCGGCCGCGGGCATAGGGGCGTGCCTGCCCGCACCAAATGGGTGATTGTGCGGAGGCGGAGACCGCTCGACAGGGTGGTAGCAGGGCCGTTGCTCCGGGCCTTTGTGGCAGGGGTGGCCATTTGCTACGCGGCACCCAGCCACGAGACGGCGGCCCGCGAGGAGGCACAGCAGACGACACGACTGAACGGTTCCCATGAGACCGGTCCGTCAGCCACCGGCGACACCACCCGCCAAGGCGAAAAGCCCCGGGTGCGCGCGGCGCGCGCCGGCCGCAATCTCGTGGGCCACGGCGGGCCCATTCATGCCATCCGCGTGGACCGAGCCGGCAGGCGGGCGCTCACCGGCAGTTTCGACTATGCGGCCATGCTCTGGGACCTGCAGGCGCGCCCGCCCAGGGTGATTGCCCGCCTCGATGAGCATGATGGCTGGATCAAGGCGGTCGCGTTCTTGCCCGATGGCAAGCGCGCCCTGACAGCCGGTGGCGATGGCAAGCTCTATCTATGGCGCCTCGAGGGCCCCACCCTCATCACAAGGCTCAATGGTCACCTCGGCGAGATCGCCGACATTGCAATGGGCCCCGAGGGGCGCCTTGCCGCAACCGCCAGCCGCGACCGGTCGGTGCGGGTCTGGGACCTCGCGACGCACCCGCCCGGGCCCGGGCCCGTGCTGCGCGGCCATCAGGGGCCCGTGAATGCGGTGCAATTCTCGGCAAGCGGGAAGGAAATCTATAGCGCAAGCTATGACGGCACAATCAGGCTCTGGGACGCGGCAACAGGCGCCTTCAAGCGCATTGTCTATCGCCACGGGCTTGGCATCAATGTGCTGGCCCGCCTGCCGGGCAGCGAGCAGCTGGTGTTCGGTGCCGTCGATGGCCGGGCCGGGGTGATTGACGGCCGCAGCGGTCGGCTGATCACAGAACTCAAGCAGCATGCGGGCCCCATCCTCTCACTCGCGCTTATCGCCAAGCCCGGGCTGGTGGCGCTCGGCAGCAGCGGCCAGCGGGGCAAAGGTGGCACCATCCGCGTCTGGCGCATGGGCGACTGGAAACTGCTCGAAGAATATGACGACCCCTACAGCCCCATCTGGGCGCTCGCCTTCGTCGATCGCGGCGCGGGGCTCTATTATGGCGGGCTCAACGATTTCGCCGTCTATTGGCAGGTGAGCCCCCGCAAGCCCTTCGAGCTCGCGCCCGGCCGGGTGCCGCGCCGCTTTCAGGTGAGCGCGGGCCTATCGCTCGGTGCACGGCAGTTTGCTCGCAAATGCAGCCTCTGCCACACGCTCGAGGAGAATGGCCGCAATCGTGCCGGCCCGACGCTTTTCGGCCTCTTCGGCCGCCGGGCCGGCTCGCTGCCGGGCTATCCCTATTCCCAGGCACTCAAGTCGGCCGGCATCGTCTGGTCGGAGGAGACCGTGGCCAAGCTGTTCTCGCTCGGGCCCGAGCACTATGTGCCGGGCTCGAAAATGCCGCTTCAGCGCATCAGCGATCCGAACAAGGTCAAGGCACTCGTCGCCTTCCTCAAGGAAGCAACACGGCCTGAGCCCGAGCCTCCGGCCAAAGAGCGCGAGCGCGATTGAGCACACACCGAGCACAGAAGCCGGAAGCCGATGGGCATAAGGTTGCGCGCGCATGAGCGTTGGTGCGGGATGCGTGGGCGCCCATGCGATGCGGCTTCTCAGGCCCGAAATTGGTATGGATCTTGCGAGCTTGACGAGGTTCGTGAATGACAGGCTCGGTTGCAGGTTGCGTAAGTTGACAGGGCCAGTGAACAGAAACGCGCGGTGGAGGAGAGGTTGCGAACGGGTCGAATTACGCGCGTCTTGAGCGGTCTCAAGCTGGGGCGCGCCGTCAGGCGCTATGAGGGTGGCAAGATGGCGGCGCGGGTGATCATGGTGCGGCCCGGCTCGCCGGCGGCGCGTGCCGGGCTCAAGCCCGGGGATCGGATCATTGCGGCGGGTGGCCGGCGCATCCGCACTCCGGCGGATTTTCGCGCCGTTATGAACCTCAGTTTGCCGCCCTTCGATCTGCCGGTGACGTTTATTCGCAACGGGCGGCGCAAGACGGTGACCTTGTGCATCCGTCCCATCCCCGGGCTGCCCCCGGCGAGTGCGCAAGTGGGCGCTCAGGTGGTGCCTCAGGCGGCCAGGTGAGTGTAACGGGACCAATGCAGCCGAGGCCGCCAAAGCAGGAGGAAAAACCGGTGGACGAAGAGAAGTTCAACATGTCGATGAGAAAATTCCTCAAGCAGGTGGGCGTCACCTCGCAACAGGCGATCGAGCGCATCGTGCGCGAGAAAGGCCTCGCGGGCCAGGGCACGCTCAAGGTGCGGATGGTGCTTACCGCCGAGGGAACGGAGCTCGAGCACGTTGTCGAAGGCGAGATCGATCTCGGCTGAGTGTGACCAAATGGGGGCCGCGCCGGACCAAGTGTCGGCGCGCCGGGTCGGACGATGTGCGAGCGTCAATGATGTCGGCGATTGTCGAGGTTACCTCTGTTTCACAGAGTCTGCCTTGCAGAGGAGAGACGACGGTTTGCCAGCAGACGAAATAAGGCAAGAGGGCGGAAGAGGCGCCACCCTCACTGAGCCGACCTTTCCGCCAAGATTGAGCGGGCTGCGGTTGGCGCCGGGCGAGGCGCCGCTCGACGCTGCCATCGCCCGCGCGCGCAACGGCGAGGTGGGGGCGGGGGATGTGCTCTGGAGCCCCGACGGGCAGCGCGCCGCGCTTGCCATTGTGCTCGAGCCCGAGTGCCCTCTGCGCCAAGCGCTGCAGATGGCCGCACTCGCCCAGGTGGCGGCCGGCGACTGCCTTGGCGCGCTCACCCCGCCGCAGGTCGGGGTCACCTTCCGCTGGCCCCGCGGAATCCTGGTCAATCGCGGGCGCGTCGGCGGCATCGATCTCGCCTGGCCCAAGGATTGCGCGCTTGACGCCGTCCCCGACTGGCTCGTCGTCGCCATTTCCATTGCACTCAAGTATGATGCCGACGCCCCCGAGCCCGGCTTTACGCCCCATCGCACGGTGATGGCCGAGGAGGGATGCCCGGAGCTTGGCAGTGCGGAGCTCATCGAATCCTATGTGCGCCATTTCCTGACCTGGCTCAACGAGTGGCAGGACGAGGGCTTTCGGCCCGTAAGCGAGGCCTGGAGCTGGCGCGCCGAAGGGCGCGAGGAGGACGAGGCGGTGACGATTGCGCTCGCCGGCCGTGAGCGGAGAGGCAGGATCCTGGGGCTCGATGAGGAGGGCAATGTGTTGCTCAAGCCCGAGGGCGGGCCCGCTTACTCACTCTCGCTGCTTGCCGCCCTCAGCGAGCCGGAGGAGGGGGCATGGCCCTGATTGGTGTCTGCTGCCGCCATAGGGCGCAAAGCGGTCGCCGGCCCGGGCTGGTCGCAAAGCCGGAAAGCCATGAAGCTCCTCAAGACCATACGCTTTGATCAGACGGACGAGCGCGTTTTCGAACGGGCTGCCGCCGAGGGCGAGTGGGCGGTCTCGGGCGCATTTGCCTTTTCGGGGCTCGATGAGGCGGCACTAATCGGCAAGCGCCGTCAGGCGTTCGTCAATGGCTTTCTCGGTCTCACCTCGTTCGGGCGCGCCACCTTTGCGGTCGTCGCCAGCATGAGCGAGGATGAGGCCGGGGCCTCTGAGGAGGCGCTCGCGCAGCACCTTCTCGCGCATTATGGTGCTCCCGATGAAGGCGCTGCCCGCGATGCGGCGCGCGAGGAGATCGGCTTTGTGGCCGAGCTCGTCGCCGAGGCGCGCATCAATACCGTTTTCACCGTTTTTCGCCGCCTCGATGCGGACGGCAACATTCGCGAGGCCTTTCGCACCATAGAGCCGCCAGGCGCCGCACCCCGCCACACGCGCATATGGGATGTCGTCGATGACTGAGCCGCAACCATGGCGCTCCTCCGGCTGGCACCTTCTTGAGGTCGATGAGGCCGGCTGGCTCAGGCCAAGCGGCGACTTCATGCGGGCCTACTACTTAAGGCCCGAGCTGCGGCCGCTTGAGGACTCGTGCGCGCGCGAGATTGCGCTCCACAGCGACCTCATGGCCGAGCCCTTCCGCACGATAACGCCCGAGCGCCTCGACGCGCTCGCCGACCGCGACGCGGCGGAGAACTACGCGGTGGTGCTCCGTTTTCGCGATCTTTTGCTCCGCACGGGCAGCCTCGAGGCGGCGATCATTGCGCTCGCCAGAGGCGAGGGGCCGCAGCTGCCGCCGCTTTTCCTCGACCAGATGATCCATGCCGTGCTTGCGCATATCCTCGCCGGCGCGGACGACCCGATGCGCTATCGGGCTGCCGAGCTCTTCTTTCGCGAGCAGATGGTCGATGTGAGCGAGGGCCGCGTGCTCCTGGCCGATGCCGAGATCGTCGCCCAGCGGGCCGAGGCGGTCGCAGGCGGCGCGATCGGGCAATTGCTCGCGGCGACAGCGACGCCGCCTCGCTCGCTCGAGCTTGATGTCCTCTCGGAAGCCAACAAGGCGTCCTATTGGCAGCGCTCGGAGCGCTTCGACACCGTTCTCGATTTCCGTTTCACCCAGCGCGGACCTGATGCCTTTGCCCGCGTGCTCGAGGCATGGGTGCGCCACTTTCTCCGCATCGAGGTGCGCGTGGCGCCTGTGCCCGAGATCGCAGACGACGATTGGCGCTGGCACATCGGCCTCGACCGCGAGGCGAGCCGGCTGCTCGATGCGCTCTATCGCGGCGAGACGCTTGCCGAGGACGAGGCGGCGCGGATCATTGCGCTCTTTGACATGACGGTCGATGAGCGCGACAGCGAGAGCATTCTCGAGCGGGTGCGCGGCCAGCCCATCCACCTCGCCCTCGCCATGGACGAGAGGAAACGCCTCAAGATGAAGCCGCAAAACCTGATCGCCAACATGCCCCTCGGCACGCCAGCCTGAATGGCGGGCGCGGGCTAAAGCGATGAGCGTGGTCGTGAGTGGTGAGCATGATCTTCAGGTGTGTGTGGGGGCGTGAGACATGAGAGGTACGCGCCGGCCTGAGCGGCGCATCGTCCAACCGATTGCACGGCTTGAGCGGCGGCAAAAAGGCCCGCCTCACCACCGTCTATTCGCTACCTTTGGAAAGGACGTGTTCAGGCGCCGTTCTCTCAGTCATTGATTTTGTTGGTGCCGCTAGGGTGACTCGAACACCCGACCCACGCATTACGAATGCGTTGCTCTACCAACTGAGCTATAGCGGCAAACCCTCAAAATGAGCGACTTGATCGCCGTTCTCGTT
>WGBL01000232.1 GCA_015494375.1 Hyphomicrobiales bacterium
ATGACCATGTGCCCGACGATGGCGCCCACCAGCCCGAAGGGGATGATCGCCATCACGGCGATGGGTTTGGCATAGCTCGCAAACACCCATGCCAGAATGATATAGATGAGTGCGAGGGCCAGAATGCCACCCGCCTTGAGATCAGCGAACGACTCGCGGCGCTCTTCATCGCGCCCCTTGAAGGCATAGGTGATGCCGTATTTGGCGGCGAGCCCGGGCATGACCTCGCGGGCCAGCCGCGCGACCACCTCTTCGGTGCTCGAGACATCGGCGTCGATGTCGCCTGTCACGCCCACGGTGCGGACGCCGTCGCGGCGCTGGATGACACCGAAGCCTTGCTTGGTGCGCAGCACGACGACCTCGTTGAGCGGCACCCATTGGCCCGCGGGGCTTTTGAGGTAAAGGCCCGCCAGTGCGCCCAGCCCCTCGCTGGCCTGTTTGCGCAGGACGCGCACCGTGATCTCCTCATCGCCGCGGGCAAAGCGCGTGGCGATGGCGCCTTCGAAGGCATTGCGCACCTGCTGGCCGACGCTTTCGATGCTGAAGCCGAGCGCCCGGCCATAAGGCGTAAGCTCGAGGACCAGTTCGGGCCGGCCGTAAGGCAAATCGTCAGCAAGTGCGCTGACGCCGGGATAGGTCGCAAGGATGGCCTTGAGCTCCTCGGCTGCGCGCTTGAGGGTTGCGACGGGAGCATTCTGCAAGCGGACGTCGATATCGCGGCCGGGCGGCCCCGCGCGGCGGCCGACAAGCGCCACCCGCTCGACACCGGGGATCGGTGGCAACTCTTTGCGCCAGACCTTGAGGATTTGCTTGGTTGAGATGGGGCGCTCCTCACTCGGCGTGAGCTGCACGGCAATTTCGGCGACGTTTTCGCCCTGGGTACGGCCGGACTTGCCGAGTATTGTGAACGTCGTCTCGATGAGCCGCGATTGGGGCGCGTCCTCGCCCTTCACACCCAGCAACCGGATGATGGGCGCAGCCAGCGGACCGAGCCGCTCGAGCCAGTCGCCGGCGCCGGGTTCGTTGTCCGCCCGGGCCGCGGCCTTTCGAGCTCGCGTCGCTTCTGTCTGTGCTGTTGTCTGTGCTGTCTGTTCTTTCTGTTCTTTCGGTTCTGTCTGTCCTTTCTGTGCAAGCTGTGCGCGCTTCTGAGCGCGTTCCTGCTCGAGCAGTCTAGTCTCGGCACGCCTGAGTGCCGCTTCGATCCTGAACATCGCCTTGCGCTGCTCCTCGCGCGGCACACCGGCGGCAAAGACCACGCGCGCAAAGATGTTCTCGGGCTCGGGGCTCGGGAAAAAGGTAAAGCCCACGCGGCCGCCGACCACAAGGCCCAAGGCAACGATGAGTGCCCCGATCATGAAGGCCGCCGTGGCATAGCGCCAGTTGTAGCTGAGCGCGACGAGCCGCCGGTAAGGCCCATCGCGAAAGCTCGCGAGACCGCGGTCGAAGGCGCGGCGAAAGCGCCCCTTGGCTTCGGGGTCGGGGCCGCCTTCCGCACGCACCTCGTAGGGCCGGCCGTGGCGGAGGTGGCCGGGAAGGATGAGAAAGCACTCGATAACGCTCGCAAGCAGCACCGCCGTGACGACAAGCGGGATGGCCTCCATCACATCACCGATGGTGCCGCGCACGAGGAAGATCGGCAGAAACGCCGCCTGTGTGGTGAGTGTGGCGGCCAGCACCGGGCGCAGCATTTGGAGTGCGCCACGCTCTGCGGCAAGCATCGGCGGGTCGCCGCGCGAGAGCCGGGTTGCCGTGTGCTCGCCCACGACAATGGCATCATCGACGATGATGCCGAGCATCATGATGAGCGCGAACATCGAAACCATGTTGATGCTCTGGCCCGAGAGGTACATGACCGCGAGGGTGGCGAGGAAGGCCACCGGAATGCCGACGGCGGTCCAGAACGCAATGCGGCGATCGAGAAAGATGAACAGAATAATGAGCACCAGAACGAGGCCCTGAAGGCCGTTCTTGACCAGAATGCCGAGGCGCTGGCGGACGAATTTGCCGCGCACATCGTAGACGTCGATGCCAAGCGCCTGGGGAAGCTGCGGGCGGACCTTGGCGAGATAGTCCTCGAGCGTGGCCAGCGTCTTGAGAGTGTCGGCCGAAAGCGCCCGCTCCACCTTGAGCTCGATCGCCCGGCTGCCGTTGCGATAGCCGATGGCGCCATCCTTGTCGAAATGGGTGGCGACGGTGGCGATGTCGCCGAGCAGGACCTTCTCGCCTGAAGCCAGCGCCTTAACCTCGATCTCGCGCAAGCGCTCGGGCGTCTTGCGCTCGGCGAGCGCGCGCAGCTGAACGTCGACCTCGCCCTCGACCGTGCCCGAGGGCAGATCGCGGGTGTTGCTGCGGATCACGCTCGCAATATCGCCGAGCGTGAGATCGAGCCGCTGGAGATCGCGCTCGGCCACCTCGACCCAGATCTCCTCCGAGCGGGCGCCATTAAGCGTCACGCGGTCGATGCCGGCGTCAAGCAGGCCGTCCCGGATCTGCTTGGCATAGGACTTGAGCACTTTTTCGGGGAAGGGGCCGTAGATGGCGATATTGGCGACCGACTCGTAAAATGCGATCCGTGTGACCACCGGGTCCTCGGCGTCCTCGGGAAAGGTGGTGATGCGATCGACCGCCTGCTCGACCTCGGCATGGGCCTTTTGCATGTCGGCGCTGGAGCTGAACTCGAGCGTGAGCACGCCCACGCCTTCACGGGCGATCGATGTGAGGTCTTCGAGCCCGTCGAGAAAGCGGACCTCGGGCTCGATCGCCTCGATGATGTTTTTCTCGACGTCCTCGGCGCTCGCGCCGGGCCACTCGACACGAATTGTGATGACGGGGATTTCGATCGAGGGAAAGAACTGCGTATTGAGCCGCAAGGCGGCAAAGAGCCCGGCGATGATCATCGCCACCATCAGCAGGTTGGCGGCCGTGGGATGGCGGACGAAGAGCGGGATCAGGCCGCCCCGTGGCTTTTGTTCTGCGGCCATTCAGAGCACCTCGACCCGCAGGCCCTTGTTGGGTGCCGACAGCCGGGTGCGCACCACCTTCTCGCCTGCCCGCACTGCGCCCTGGACAAGCACCTGACCCTCATCGATGCCCACCACCTCGACCTTGCGCGGCTCGAGCCGCCCCTTGCCATTGATCACATAAACCGTGTCGTTGCCATAGACGGCGGTCTCCGGCAGGCGGACGATGGCATCATAGCTGCGGTCGGGCATCAGGATATCGACAAAGGCGCCCGGCCGGATTGCGCTTGGCTTGAGCGGGTCGTCAAGACGTGCATAGACGGTCACGCCGCCCTTTGTTGCGGCAATGGTCGCCGCGAGGTGCGTGATCCTGGCATGGTAGGTGAGCCGATGCTTGCCCACTTGCCAACGCACCTCGACCGCGCGCCCAATGAGCGTGCCGGCCTGGGCCAGAATGCGGCCGTATTGTTGATTGGAGAGGGTGAACCGCGCTTCGATCCAACGCCGGTCGATGAGGGTTGCAACCCGATCATTGACGCTCAGCCGCTGTCCCACCTCGGCGTTCGCATCGGTGACATAGGCATCAAAGGGCGCCTTGAGGCGGGTCTCGGCCAGCCGCCGCTCGGCCTGGCGCAGCAGCCAGGCGAAGCGGGCGCGGGCGGCCTGCTGCTGGGCGATGCGGGCGCGCCAGACCTTGAGGTTGTTCTCGCGCTGCTCGACAGCCTGTCTGCGTTGCGTGACAATCAGCTGGCGATCATCAAGCAACTTCTTTGAGGCGGCGCCACGTTTGACGAGCGGCCGCGCGCGGGCGAGGTCCTTTTCGGCGAGGGCCAGCTGGCGCCGCTCGCTCTCGAGCGCATCCTCCTCGAGCTTGAGCGCGGCCTCAAGTTCGGCAAGGCGGGCCGCGGCCTCCTCGAGCCGGGCCCTGGCCTCGACAACGGCGCCCTCATAGTCAAACGGATCGATGACGAGCAGCGTCTCGCCCTTCTTGACGATGCCCCCTTCCCGAAGCCCCGGGTGAACCTCGACCACAGGGCCAGAAACGAGCGGCCGCAATACCACCTTGCGGCCGGCGACGGTCTCGCCATAGAGGTGGAGCATGGGGCTTATGCTTTCAAAGCGCACGGTCACCGCCTCGACGGGCCAGACCTTCTCGGCCGGGGGGCGTTTGGCCGGGACGGGACGACTTTCTTTGAGGGCGGCATAAGCGGCCACCGCGCCCGCGAGTATGGCCACCGGCACCAGCAGCTTGAGCGTGCCCACAAAGGCTCTCGCCACAGGATGACGCCGCCGCGGGCTATCCGGCGCTCCGGCCACCCCATGCGGCCGGTCCACGTGCCCGGCTCCCAGCTCACTTGCGCCAACTCTTTCGTCCATCGCCCTGTCGCTCTCGCCCGAAGCCGCCTCGCCCGAGGCTGCCGAAGAGCCCCTCGACTGCACCTGTGCTGCCCGATCGCACCTGGGGCGGCGCAACTGACACCGCCTTGGATTCTTGGATTCTTGGTTGGCGCCGGCTGCACGAGCGAGGCGGGCCGCTCTGTGGCCGGGCGCTCCGTCATGCTGTTATATGGCGCGGGAGTGCTGGTTGATCAATGCAACGATCATACCGTCGTTTGCAGCGAGATTCCGTCGATCGCGTGCATGGCAACGTCGATCCAATGCGTGGCGACCATGCGAGGCGGCTTGACGCGCCTCGAAAATGGCTTGGCTTGGAACGCACAACGGGCTTGGTTCACGCTGGCCTGGGCTTGACGCGCCCCCGAAAATGGCTTGGCTTGGAACTTATCAAAACTTATCAGAAGTTGCGCCCCATCGAGCAAGCATCACCTCAGGAGCGCCCACCTTATGCCTGTTATGCCTGCCGAGCCCAGCCTTGAGAAAGCGATCGAGATTCTTGCGCGCCTAGTCGCCTTCGATACCGTCAGCGAGAGGTCCAATCTGGCACTCATCGACTATGTCCGCGACCATTTGGCG
>WGBL01000233.1 GCA_015494375.1 Hyphomicrobiales bacterium
GGGGCGGAGGCATGCAGCTGGCGCTCAGACCGCACAACTGAGTTGATGACAAGTCTGTCATCTGACACCTGACCACCTGACACCTGAATCTGGCACCTGACACGTGACTCCTGGCACCTGGATCTGGGTGCAATGCGGCGCGCAGTAAGAGCCCTCCAGCAAGCATCGAACAGGCACGATGGCGGGGCACGGGGGCAACGCCAACAGCAATCCCGCCCTCGCGCCTTGCCCCGGCGCGCGATCCCGGCTACCTCGGAGCGCCATGAAGCTCTATCGCGCCTTCGCCACCGTCGGCGGCTTTACAATGCTGAGCCGCGTGCTCGGCTTCGTCCGCGATATCCTCATTGCCGGTGTGCTCGGCACGGGGCTTGTCGCCGACGCTTTTTTTGCCGCCTTTCGCCTGCCCAACCTCTTCCGGCGGCTGTTCGCCGAAGGCGCATTCAACGCGGCATTCGTGCCGCTGTTTGCCAAGCGCCTCGAGGGCGAAGGGCCCGCCGGTGCCCGCCGCTTTGCCGAGGAGGCGCTGGCGGCGCTCACCTTCGCGCTCCTTGTCTTCACGGCGCTCGCCGAGCTCGCAATGCCGTGGTTCATCCACCTGATCACGCCAGGCTTTGCGGGCGACGCTGAGAAGTTCGATTTCACGGTGCTCTTGACGCGCATCACCTTTCCCTATCTCTTGTGCATGTCGCTGGTGGCGCTCTACTCGGGGCTACTCAACGCCCTTGGGCGCTTTACGGCCGCCGCCGCCGCACCGATCCTCCTCAATGCGGTGCTGATTGCGACCATGGCGGCCGCCGCCTTTTTCGGCCTCGGCAATACCCCAGAGGCGGGCCTCCTGCTTGCCTGGGGCGTCGCGCTGGCCGGGCTCCTGCAGCTCGTGATGCTGCTTGGCGCCGCACGGCGCGCCGACTTTCCCCTCACGCTCCGCCCCCCGCGGCTCACAGCCGGTGTGCGCCGCCTCGTCCGGCTCGGCCTGCCCGGCGTCATCGCCGGCGGCATCACCCAGATCAACATCGTCATCGGCACCATGATCGCCTCGCTTGAGAGCGGCGCCATCGCCTTTCTCTATTACGCCGACCGCCTCTATCAGCTGCCCCTTGGCGTGATCGGCATCGCCGTCGGCGTGGTGCTCCTGCCCGATGTCTCACGCGAGCTCCGGGCGGGCAATCTGGCGCGGGTCGCCGATAGCCAGAACCGCGCCCTCGAATTCGCGCTTCTGCTGACGATGCCCGCCGCGGTGGCGCTTTTCGCCATCCCCGAGCCCATCATCCGCGTGCTCTTTGAGCGCGGCGCCTTTGGCCCAAGCGACACCCTGGCGGTCTCTGCGGCCCTCAGGGCGTTTGCCGTGGGGCTGCCGGCGTTCGTTCTGATAAAGGTTTTCTCGCCGGCCTATTTCGCGCGCGAGGACACCCGCACGCCGATGATCTATGCCGGCATCTCCATGGTGGTGAACGTCGTGGGCTCGCTTGTTCTTTTCTTTGTGCTACCAAGGTTTGGCCTCATGCCCCATATCGGCATCGCCATCGCAACCACGCTTGCGGGCTGGGTGAACACGCTGCTTCTGTGGGCGACCCTCGGGCGGCGCGGACATTTCCACATTGACACCCGGCTCAGGCGCACACTGCCGCTCATTGCCCTCTCAAGCCTCGTCATGGGGCTCACGGTCTGGCTAGCCGCAGCAGCGCTCGGCCCCTGGCTCGGGCCCGGGCAGGCGCTTCTCGTCGAGGCGTTTGCGCTCGGCGGGCTGATTGTGCTGGGCGTGGCCATTTTCGGCCTTGCTCTTTCGCTCACAGGAGCGCTAAAGCTCGGCGAGCTCACAGAGAGCCTCAGGCAACGACAGGGGGAGCTGCCACAAGCGAAACGACGCCAGGGGGAGCAGCGTCAGGGGGAGTAACGCCGGGGAGCAACGACAAGCGGAGCAACGACAAGGGGAGCGGTGAGTGGCGGAGAAAGCCAAAGATCCTTATGAGGTGCTCGGCGTCGAGCGGACGGCATCGAAGGACGCCATCCGGCGCGCCTACCGCAAACTCGCCAAGAAGTATCATCCCGATCTCAATCCGGACGACAAATCCGCCGAGGAGCGTTTCAAGGACATCGCACAGGCCTATGACATCCTTGGCGACGAGGAGAAGCGCAAGCGGTTCGACAGGGGCGAGATCGATGCCACGGGCGCCGAGAGGCCTGAGCCACAATATCAATACTATCGCCACTATGCCGACCGCGATGCCGAGAGCCCCTATATGCGCACGGGTGGCTTTGAGGAGTATATCGACCTGAGCGAGCTTTTCGGCGAGGCGTTCGCCCGCCAGGGGGCCGGACGCGGGTGGGCTGGCGCAGGCGGCAAAGGGGGTGCTGGGGGCGCGCAGGTGCGCATCCGTGGGGCGGATGTGCGCTATCATATGGAAATCGATTTTCTCGAGGCCGTCCGCGGCGGGCGCAAGCGCGTGACAATGCCCGACGGCACCACGCTCGATATCAAGATCCCCGCGGGCATCGCCGACGGGCAGACGCTGCGCCTCAAGGGCAAGGGGACGCCCGGCATCGGTGGCGGCGCGCCGGGCGATGCGCTCGTCTCCATCACAGTGCGGCCGCACAAGTTCTTCAGGCGCGCGGGCAACGACATCCTGCTCGATTTGCCGATTACCCTCGATGAGGCGGTGCTCGGGGCCAAAGTGGCCGTGCCGACGATTACGGGCCGGGTTAATGTCACCATCCCCAAGGGCGCGAGCACGGGCAAGACATTGCGGCTCCGAGGCAAGGGCATTCAGGCGCAAGGGGCCAAGGGCGGCAAAAGCAGCAGTGGCGACCAGCTGGTGCGCCTTGAGATCGTCTTGCCCGAGAAAATCGACCCCGAACTCGAGGCCTGCATCCGCACCTGGCGCGAGAAGCATCGCTACAACCCGCGCCGCAATCTGGAGGTGAGCGAGTGATGCTCGATGAGAACGAGGTTATCGCCCGCATTCGGGGGCTCACGCGCATCCGGCTCGAGCGTTGGGTGGCGCGTGGCTGGATCGCCCCGGCCGAGGCCCCCGAGGGGCGGCGCTACTCTGAGATCGACATCGCGCGCTGCAACCTCATCTGCCAGCTGCGCGACGACATGGGCATTGAGCGCGACGTGGTGCCCGTAATCTTGTCACTGCTCGACCAGGTCTATGGCCTGCGCCGGCAATTGCGCGTCCTCTCACGCGCCATCTCCGAGCAACCCGATGAGGTCAAGCACAGCATCATCGCCGCCATCAAACGCCAGGCCCAGAGTCCAGGTGAGTGAGGGTCCAGGTGAGTGAGGGTCCGGTTGACGGCGCGCCCGGTTGAAGCCTGCCGCCCCGAACCAACGGGCACAGGAGTTGTGGGGGCTACTCTCTCAGCCCTCTCTAACGCTCCCGCTGCACCCTCACTACTGTCCGGTAGATTTTTCTGGACAAGGCGCATGGTATTGATTCTGCGCCGTTTCCAGATGGCTTGCGCATTTGGGGCACGGTACGGCGCAACGTTGAACCGCGATTGGTTCGTCCCTCCACCGGCCAGTTTTGTTCCCCCCTCTCGAGGGGGAGGGTCGGCAAGAGGCGAACGACGAGCCGGAGGCGAGGAGCGGGAAGCCAAGGAGGGGGTGGAAAGAGATAATTTGATCGTACATTCAATTGGTTGCGCACGAGTATTGTTTTGTGCAATGACCCCCTCCAGGGCTTCGGGCTCCGCCCTCCGCCCAGCCTCCCCCTAGAAGGGGGAGGCAAAACAACAGTCAACCGGACGACAGTGGCTGCGCCCTTCACTACTCACCCCCGGCGGCCGCCGCCCCCTCAGCCCACGATCTCATCATCGGAAAAGCAGAGCGCAATCTCTTTTGCCGCATTCTCGGGGCTGTCGGAGC
The DNA here is from genome assembly GCA_015494375.1 of Hyphomicrobiales bacterium. Classification (GTDB taxonomy): domain Bacteria; phylum Pseudomonadota; class Alphaproteobacteria; order Rhizobiales; family S144-23; genus S144-23. The sequence continues at coordinate 3,869 of WGBL01000233.1, forward strand.
CATGGACGGAATTGCGCTCGATGCTCTCGGCAAACTCGGCACGGATGGTGCCGGGGGCGGCGTCGGCCGGGTTGGTGGCCCCCATCACCTCGCGGTTGCGGGCCACCGCATCCTCGCCTTCGAGCACCTGCAAGACAATGGGACCGGACGTCATGAAAGCGACGAGGTCATCATAGAAAGGACGCTCCTTGTGGACCTCATAGAACTTTTGGGCCTCGGAGGTGCGCCAGCGCACGCGCTTCTGGGCGATGATCCTCAGCCCGGCGTCCTCGAGTTTGGTGATGATGCGCCCTGTGATGTTACGCGCGGTGGCGTCGGGCTTGATGATGGACAGCGTGCGCTCGATGGCCATTTGCCGCTCCTCGCTCTAATCTGTTTCTGTTGCCGTTTCCAGATGGTGTTGCCGTCTCTGGTCTGTTGCAATCGCGTGCCCCGCCGCAATGGAGTTGCGGCCGGGCAATCTGAAATTGCGGGCGCTTATAGCGGCCGCCCCCGAAGCCATCAAGGAGACCATTGGCCCCATGGAACCGATCGAGTATGAGAACGCCTCGGACGAGATCCGCGCCGTCTTCGATGACATCAAGGCAACGCGCGGTGTCGACGACGTCAACAACTTCTGGAAATATCTTGCCAACGAGCCGCGCATGCTCGCCCATGTCTGGCAGAGCCTCAAGGCGATCATGGGCGAGGGGGCGCTCGATCCGCTCACCAAGGAGCTCATCTATGTCGCAGTCTCGATCACCAACAACTGCGAATATTGCATGGCGAGCCATGGCGCCGCGGCCCGTGCCAAAGGCGCGACCGAGGCGATGATGAACGAGCTTTATGCGGTGGTGGGTCTTGCCAACATGACCAACCGCCTGGTCAATGCCTACGGGGTGCCGGTGGACGAGGCGTTCAAGCGTTAGCGTAGTTCCGCCCTTGACCGCATGGTTGGGCGCAAAACGGTTTGTGACGCTCGCCGAGCGGACCTGCTCAGGGCCGCTCTTGGCGCGCTTTGGCTGATGCCACGGGAGCCGCCCTCTCTGGTTACCCCCCTCGATCAATGAGCGGGCGGTCGGCCCGAGGAAGAAAGAGGCCTGAAACCAGTAGCGTGAAACCAGAAACCGGCAGGCGGGCGCGTGCTACAACTCACCAAGACACAAGCCTTGCGGCAAGGCGGTTGAACCCTTTGCAATTCGTTGTCACAAGAGAGCGCAAGGCAAACCAACATTCCCTCTCACCAGGCCGGGGGCGATCGAGCCTATGGATCCCTTAACGATCACGCTTTTTCTCGCGGGCTTTGTTCTGCTCATCAAGGGCGCTGACGTGCTTGTCGAAGGGGCAAGCGCCCTGGCCGCGCGCTATGGCGTCTCCGAACTTGTCATCGGTCTCACGATTGTCTCATTCGGCACCTCGATGCCCGAGGTGGCGGTGAGTGTGCTGG
>WGBL01000234.1 GCA_015494375.1 Hyphomicrobiales bacterium
CCTTGGGTTTGGGCTTTTTTCGGCGGGCGCCGTGTTTGTTGGCCACTCATTGGGAGCACCTTAGAAGGTCATGAAAAAACGATCGAAATTGCTGCTCTATCTTGCCGTGGCGAGCTTTTCTGCTCTGACGGGCTTTGGCGCCGTATACGTGAGTTTGGCGCTCAAGGGCAATGGCGGTGTTGGTTTCAGGGCAGACGGCGGTGGCGGCGGGGGGGCCGGGATCGTGCTTGCCCAGCGCGGCTCCTATGGCGGCTCGGCAACACCCGCAACAGCCCCCGCCAAGCTGACAAGCCTCAAGGGGCTCAACCGCGGCGCCATGGCGGCCTTTCTCGTTTCGCCGGCGCCCAAGCCGGTTCCGGCCTTCACGTTCAAAGACGTGGCCGGCAAGGAGCGCCGGATTGCCGAGTGGCAGGGCAAGGTGGTGCTGCTCAACGTCTGGGCCACCTGGTGCGCACCCTGCCGGCGCGAGATGCCGACGCTCGAGCGGCTCAAGAAGGCCTTTGCCGGGCGCGCATTCGATGTTCTTGCGGTGAGTATCGACAAAGGCTCCATTGATCGGCCGAAACGCTTCTTTGAGGAGATCGGCATCAAGGACCTGGCCGTCTATCACGATGGCTCGACGCGCGTGAGCAGCGCGCTTCGGGTTTTCGGGATGCCAACCACCATACTGATCGACCGGCGTGGGCGGGAGCTCGGCCGCCTTGTGGGCCCGGCCGAATGGGACAGCCCCGAGGCCCAGCGCCTCGTCGAGGCGGCGCTTGGCCTGACCAGCTGAGCCTGTCGCGTGGGGCGTTCGGTCGCGTGACCGGCGTGCGCGGCGTTCAGTTGTCCCCGTCGGGACGAGGAGGCGCGTTCGTGACAGTACTCGCCCCAGCAGGCGGCGATCCGTCGACTGAAGAAGGCCCCGGCGCTTCCTGCATGCGCATATCGGCGAGACGATAGAGATGGAGCGTGCGGCTGTGGCCCGGGCCGGCCGGCACCGCGACCTGCCCCACCTTCTCGACGGTCCGGAACCAGCGCGTGATGTGCCCGACACGATCATTGAGATGGGCGAGGAGCAGCGGCGCGGGTGGTGTGGCCTCCCTTCCCGGCATGAGCGGGATGGTGAGCTCATAGTGATCTTGTGGACGCGCGCCCCGCGCGCGCCAGGTGAGGATGGGAATGGCGCGGTCTCTCAGGTAATAGAGCAGCTCGGCGGTAAGATCGCGGCGGTCGGTGAGCACCGCACCATAAGGGGTGCCGGTTGCCGTCCCGCGTTGCCACGCGCGCGCGACCTCTTCGGCCAGCGCCTGCCAGCCGAGAACCCTGGCATGGGGGGCCGCGCCCCCCGGCAGCACCAGACGACCCGCCGCCCAGTTGCCCAGAGCGAGGGCGGCCATGACCACAAGATGAAGGGCGAGCGAGCCCGCCATCCAGCGCCGGGCGCCATCGGCGATCATGGTTTTCGTGACAAGAATGGTCGCCGCGACATAGGCGACGGCCGCCCAGTTGGCATGGGCGCGCGAAAGAAAGGCCTGGACGGTAACGAGTGCGATGACGGGGACGGAGAACAGCAAGAGTAGGCGGTCCTCCTCATCGAGCCCCGCCCGCAAGGCACGCCAGACGATGACGAGAAGCGCGGCGAAGAGTATGGGGCCGAAGACGCCGAACTGCGCGGCGAGAAACTCGAGCGCCTTGTCGGGATGGAAGAAACTGCCGGTCCATTTGGCGTTGGCGGCCGTATGGGCGAAGGTGACGCCGCCGTTCTCGAAGTTCCACCAGAGGTTGGGGGAGACGAGCACAAGGGCGAGCGCCACGGCGAGCCCGAGGCTGCGCGCCAGGGCGCGCCTTCTCTGAGCGGGAGCAGAGCGCGGATGCAGGCCGGGCGTTACGGGCGCCGGAGGCGCCATGAGCAGATAGAGAGCCGCCGCACCGACAAAATAGATCATCGCATATTTGGCAAGCAGCCCGAGCCCGACCGCCATGCCGAGCAGGAGCGCCGGCCCGGGCCCGGGGCGCGCAAGCAGCATCACGAAGGCATAAAGCGCCAGCGCCCAGAAGAAGAGGAGCGGCACGTCGGTGGAGATGATCCCAGACGAGAATGAAACGCCGGGCAGTGTGGCAAAGACGAGCGCCGACCAGACGGCAATGTGGCGATCGTCATAGAGCCGGCGCGCGATGAGATAGATGACAAACGCCGTTGCCGTATGGATGAGGGGCGAGGGCAGGCGCAGGCAAAAGGGGCTCATCCCGCATGTCTCGCTCGCAGCGCGGATGAGCCAGGCGATCACGGGCGGCTTTGAGAAATAACCGAAGTCGAGCGTGCGGCTCCAAGTCCAGTATTGCGCCTCATCGAAAAAGAGCTCGGTGCCATTGACCGCAAGCGCCAGGAGGCGGGCCGCAAGGAGGGCAAGGAGGAGGGCTGTGAGCAGGAGCGTTGCGCGCGCCTCGCCATGGCTGCTTTTGCGGGTACCCAGGGGGCCGCTGCCAGTGTCTGGGTTGCCTCTCCCGGCACCTTGGGCGCCATCCGTTTGCGGGCGCTCGGCGCTCCACTGGCGCTCTGCGCCATTGTTTTGGCGCGTGATGGGATGAGTTGCGGTGGTCATGCCGGCGCCGTCCCTTGCCCAAGAGTTCCGAGACTTCAATGGCGCTGTCCTTTACAGGCTTGAGCGAGGTTGTGAAAGGCTGATAAGTGAAAGCGCCAGGGCTCTTGCCAATGAGGAGCCCCTTGTCGTCGAGACTCACTTTGCCGGCAAGGAGCCCTTGCTGACCGTGTGCCTTGTAATGGCGGTTGCCGCGGCACCTTGAGACCTTGAAAAGGAGCGCCACAGCGTGCGCGTGAGCATCGTCATTCCCGCACTCGATGAGGCCGGCAACATTGCCAGGCTTGTGAACGAGACCTATGAGGTGGTGCCCGAGGACATTCTCGGTGAGGTCATCGTGGTCGACGACGGCTCGCGCGATCGTACGGGCGATGAGGTCCGTGTGCTAATCGGCCAACTGAAGGGGCTCCGTTATATCCGCCACGCACAGCCCGCCGGCCAGAGCGCGGCGCTCCGAACCGGC
>WGBL01000235.1 GCA_015494375.1 Hyphomicrobiales bacterium
AGGTGGGCCTCGTCGGATGGTCCGAGGATGGCGTCCCGCACGCGCTCGGTCATCGGGTGATTTGGGGCCACTGGGAGGAGGGCGAGACCTGGGGAGAGCTCGACCGGCTTCTCGCGCGGCGGTGGCCTCATGCGTCGGGCGGCACGCTGGGCCTCGATGCGGCGGCCATAGACGCGGGCGACGGGGTGACCATGGCGCAGGTGATGGCCTGGGCTCGCGGGCGGCGCATGGTGTTCCCGGTGAAGGGCGCCGGCGGCATGGCGCGGCCGGTGATCGAGCGGCAGGGCACGAAGACCAAGAGCGGGCGGCTATGGATCGTCGGAGCGGACGCGGCGAAGAGCTGGATCTTCGCCCGCCTCGCCCGCCCCGGCGCCTTCCGCATCTCGGCCGAGCTTCCCGAGATATGGGCCGAGCAGGTTGCAGGCGAGCGGATGGTGACGCGCTACCGCCATGGCCGGCCGGTGCGGCGCTTCGAACCGATTCCTGGGCGGCGCTCCGAGGCGCTCGATTGCCTGGTCTATGCGCTTGCCGCGCGGCAGATGATCGCGCCCGACTGGCGGGCGAAGCGCGCCGAGGCCGAGGGCAGGGCGGCCCATGGCGGCCCGAGGATCAACACGGCGAGCCGGTGGATGGCGCGGTGAAGCAAAAAGCCCCGCCTCGGAAGGCAGGGCTGTCAGCCAGCGCGGCTTGCAATCGCCTCCACTGGCCCGCCATCCCTTGCGGGTGGTCTTGAGGCGCACCGGGCTGCGCCCGAGCGCAATCGCTACTCATATGCCTTACTCGGCCTTCGGAATCAACCGCTCAAGTCCGAGCGCGTGCAAAACTGCCACCTCGATTCTCTCCATCTGGTTAATATCTAGCACCACTTGCAGGTATTTCCGTTTCCCCGTTGCGCGATTCTTGCCTGCTCGCGGAAGGCTCAGCCGGCGATAGGCCACAGTCGCCAGCATGTCGCACTTGGCCCACTTCAGCGTCCCCTCGAAGGGCTCCGGAAGCGAATAGGGCAGTATCACCTTGCACTGGTAGCGTATGCCCCTGCGAGGTGCCGACGTGCTGAGCGGCACCACGGTGCAAAGCCCGTCACGATGCGGCAGGCGCGGCGAGATCACCACGGCCAGCCGTCTCTTGACCATCTCGGGTTCGCGGAAGCCGGTCGAGTAGTCGCAGACGACGATCGTGCCCCGCTTCGGCGGATGCTTGAGCCCCATCACACCTTCCTGAGCCTGACGCCCGGCCCGCCGCCGTTCTCGTCGATGAACTCGACCCCGGCGTCTTCGAGGGCACGGCGGATGGCGGCGATGGCCTCGGGGCTCCCGGCATAGCGGCCTGTCTCGAAGTTAGTCACGGTGTTGCGGTGAACCCCGGCCCTCTCGGCGAGCTCTCGCACCGTCCAGTTTAGAAGGGCGCGGGCCGCTCTAACTTGTGCGCTTGTCACAAGCCCCTCTGTTATGCTAAGTGCACATGTGCGGACAGCATAGCCCGACCAGGAGGAAACGACAATGTTCAAGCGCCGTGTTCACCCGCTTCGCCGCCTGCCACGCCAGCACGTCTATCTGACGGGCCGGAGCCTTCGCGCCCGCTGGCAGCGGTTTCTCTTCACCCTCGCCTACATGCGGCCGGTCACCTATGGGCGCCTTCGCAGGATCGCCGGTCGCGCGGCCGGGGATCTCCGCGCGCTCGATCCCGCCCTCGATGCGTTCTTCAACAAGGTCATTGAGGAGGCCGAGCGCCCCGTCTGGGCGATCTGCAGCGGCGCGCCGAAGGAGGAGCGGCGAGGCTGAAACACTTCTCACTTGACAGGAAAAGGAGCGAGCGGCATATTCTGTCCTATCAGATGAATGGAGATGCCGCCGATGAAACGCAAGGGGCTTCTGGCGCTGGCAGGATGTGACGCGGTGCGGTTCGAGGTCCTTCAGGCGAGGGGCCAGCTTCCGATCCAGAACTGCGGGCGCTGGAGCGATTACACCCTTTCGGATGCTTTCGCGTTGCGCCTGACGCTCGACCTGATCGGCGACCAGGCGCCCGGCGAGGAGCACCTCGGCGGTGTGCCGCCGAGCTATGCCCACAAGGTCATCGCCAACGCCATTGCCACCGCAAGGGCGCGGTATCGCACCCTTGGCGATCTGATGGCCGGTCGCGCACTGATCGGGGGCGTAATTTTCGAGACGTCGGGCGAAGACCCCTTCCGCTTCTCGGCGTGGTTTGCTGGTCCACCCGAGGAATTGCCGCCCTGGACAATCGCGACGGGCGCGAAGGAGGGAGCCGAGCCCGTTCGCTTTCTTCTCGTTAATGCCGCTCGAGCCGCGCGGCAGATCGAAATGGCGGCAAAAGAGCTCGGCATCGACGAGCGCCCGGAGGAGGCCCCGCTGTGATCCGTCTGGGTGTCATCATTCGCCGCATCGTCGCCGAGGTCATCCGCCGCCGCGCCGAGCGCATGGAGGCCGGCAGATGAGCGCCAGCCGCCAGGTCATCCGCGCGGCAGGGCGCCGCCTCGCGCAGATGTTCCGGCGCTCAGGCGTCGAGGCCGGCGGCGGCGGGCGGCGCTGGCAAGGGGTGGCGCAGCTTCACAACCCGACCCGCGCCATGGACGCGGCCCGCGCCTCGGCCCGCGCCCGCGCGGCGGCAACGGTTCTCAACACACCCCAGGGCGCGCGGATCGTCGAGCAATGGGTTTCGGCGCTGGCCGGCACGGGCTGGCAGGCGCGTTCACGCCATCCCGATCGCGACCTCGCCCGCGCGCTCAATTCCGAATTCGAGGAGATGGCCAACACGGTTCTTCCGGTGCTGGCCCGCTCCGTCGTGGTATCCGGGGAGTGCTTCGCGCATCTCGACCTCCGCCCCGGAGAAGGCGTCCGCCTGCGCCCGGTTCCGATGCCCGCCGAGCCACCCGAGGGGTCGCGGATGAAGCCGGTCATCATCGCCGCAACCTTGGCCTGCATCAGCAGCGCGTCGGAAAGCTGCTCG
>WGBL01000236.1 GCA_015494375.1 Hyphomicrobiales bacterium
CCCCCTGCCAGCGCCGGGCGCGCGACGGGGCGGGGCCCCGGTGGGATCACATCAGTGATTGTGCTCCTTTCTTTCCAAGGTTCGCCTCTTCCAACGTTACGTAATGTTATAACATAATATTCAGCGCAAACTTGTTAGTCGGGATAGAAGATGGAGGCGGGATGTGTTTTTCGAGGACCCAGCCCCGCTGCTGCCGCCCACGAGGCGCCGCCACAACCAACCGCCTGTTGTTAATCCATCAGCTTACGGTCAAGCGATGAGCGCCAGTCTTGAGGATGACGTAATGTTATAACATTACAAAACACAACGAACTCTCAGCAAAACCACAAATGAATGCAGGATATTTTTGAGCAAGCCGGCGGCAAATGACCACAGAAAGACAAAACTGGCACGCCCCCAGATGACGGCGCTGACGTTCGGAACTATGACTCCCCGATGATGCTGCGGAGCAAAGACGGTGCAATGTTGCGCTCGTAGTATCCGCGGGCGCTCGAGGACGACAGAGAGCGACAAGCCGCCCATTGAGAGCCGATCCCCGCGTCGGCCCGGCGGCGTGGCCGCGGATGGAGATCGCATGCCCCAAACCGTGGCTCGCCCCCGGGTAGTGCGCGGACGGAAGACGGCCGGAGAGTAGCAGCGCCGGCCCGAGCGCCCCGCTCCGGGCGCGCCCTCGGACGGGCGGGCGCAAGGCGTCAAGGCATCGCGGCGCAAAGGCCTGGTGCCGCTAAAGCATCTCGGGATCAAGCCTGCTGGGCGTCAAGGCTTCTCCCTGCCGAGCCGTCAAGCCGCCTCCTTGGCGTTCTGGGCGAGCACGTCCTCGGCGAGCTTGCCGGTAAGCTCGGCCAGATGGTCGAACTGGGCCGTAAACGTCGCCACGCCCTGGCTGATCGAGCGCAACTCGATGATGAGATCGGCGATCTCCGCTTCCGGCATATGCGCCTTGACAAGGTCCCAGCCGGGCCAGTCGGGGCGTGCGTCAAAGCCGAGTATCTGCCCCCGCCGCTGCGAGATGATGCTGTTGACCTTGGCCGTCACCTCTGACGGCACCGCAATCTCCACAGCCATGATCGGCTCCAGCAGCACAGGCGAGCATTGCGGCAGGCCCTCCGACATGGCCAGGCGCCCCGCCATCCTGAAGGCCTGATCGGACGAGTCCACCGAATGATAGGAGCCGTCCTTGAGGTTGACCGCGATATCGACAACCTCAAAGCCGAGGGGCCCGCGCTTCATGTAGTCCTTGATGCCGGCCTCGACCGAGGGAATGTATTGCTTGGGCACGACACCGCCAGTGATGGTTTCGGTGAACTCGAAGCCCGCGCCCCGTGGCAGCGGCCGAATGTCGACGACGACGTCGCCATACTGGCCGTGCCCGCCCGACTGCTTCTTGTGCCGGCCGCGCACCTCGATCGGTTTGCGGATGGTCTCCTTATAGGGGATCTGGCGCTTGCGGGTGTCGACATCGATGCCGTATTTGCGCGTGAGCCGCTCGAGCGCCACCCTCAAGTGCATCTCGCCCTGACCCCAGAGCACCATCTCGCCAAGGTCCTGATTGTGCTCGATGGAGATGGATGGGTCCTCCTCGATGATCTTGCCGAGGGCCGTTGTGAGCTTGACCTCGTCCTTGCGCTCCTTGGCGGCGATGGCGAGGCCGAAGACGGGCTGGGGGGGTGGTGGCAGCGCAATGCTGGCGACCCCATCCTTACTTTCGCTCACCGCCTGGCCGGTCTTGAGGCTTTCCATGCGCCCGAACGCCACCGTGTCGCCGGGCCCCGCTTCGCCCCGCTTGACGGCCTCCTGGCCCATGAGCGTGAAAATGCCCGAAATCCGCTCCTGGCCATCGGGACCATAGACAGTCGCACCATCCTTGAAAGTGCCCTTGAGGATGCGGACGAGCGAGAGCTTGCCGCCGTGGGTCGTGTGCACGGTCTTGAGGGTCTGAGCGAGCGATGTGGCCTCGCCGACCCCGAGCCGCTCAGCGGTCTCGTCCACAAAAGGCGCCTCATGCCGCAGCGCCTTGAGAAGGCGGCGAATGCCATGGCCATGCTCGGCCGCGCCGATGAAAACGGGGCAGATCTGGCCCTCCCGCAGCTCCTTGGCGAGATCATCGAAAACCTTGTCGCGGGGCGGCTCGATATCCTCGAGCAACTGCTCCATGAGCTCGTCGTCATAATCGGCGAGCTGCTCGAGCATGGAAAAGCGCGCCTCTGAACCTCGCTCGCTCAGCTCACCGGGAAGCTCGATGATCTCGCTTGGTGCATGCTCGCGGTAGAGATAGGCGCGCTCGAGGGCAAGATCGACATAGCCCGTTGCAATGCCGTTCTCCCAGATGGGGATCTGGCGCAAGACAAGCGGCTTGGCGCTCGCCGGCTGGAGCGTCGGGATGATGTCGCGCACACGCCCTTCGGCCTTGTCGATCTTGTTGAGGAAAAGAAAATGCGGGATGCCGCGATCCTCGAGCTGCTTGAGGATGAGTTGCAGCGCGGGCACTTTTTTCGGGTCCGGCTCGCAAACCACAATGGCCGCATCGACGGCCGTGAGCGCGGCCGCGGCGTCGTATTGAAACTCGATCGAGCCGGGGCAATCGAGAAAGGTGAAGGTGTCGTCGAGGAACTCACAGGTGGCGGTGTTGAGCTCAACACTCATGGCATGGCTGCGGGCCTCGGGCGTATTGTCGCCCACGGTGTTGCCTTCGGCCATGGTCCCCTGGCGGTTGATGGCGCCGGTGCGCGCCAGAATGGCCTCGAGCAGGGTGGTCTTGCCGCTCAGGTAGGGACCAACCAGAGCGATTGCGCGTGGGCTTCTGCCAGCCGGGCCGTCGGAGTGCCCCATGTCTTCCTCCCTTGCCAAGTGCTTGCCAAGTGCCTGCCAAGTGTTGCAACCGGCGCGCGCGGGCGCAAGGCGTACTCGTCTTGTGATAAGGCTTGCGATGGCAGTTTTCGCGCGCTTGTCGAGCTCGCCTCGACCCACATGGTGGCGCGCGATTGCCGTCGTGGCAAGCCCCAGCACCAACGGATCGTGAAGGGGGGCGAAGGGAGCCGCACTGGACTCTGGCGCACGCAGACGGGGCCCGCGCCGTCCTGGCCCGGGCCCCGTTCGAAAGTCGGCAGGTTGGCAAATCGCCAAGTTCTCGATTGCTAAGACGGCAAGATTGCTAAGACGGCAAAAGGACGAGATGGTTCTCGCGCTCCTTTGCCGAATATGCCGGTGTGGCGTTGCCCTCAGCTGAGAGGTGCAGATGTGCCGCAACTAGTGCACAGACGCAAACACAAGATTAACGTCATTGCCGCGCGTGACGCACTGCTGTCCGGTTTATCATGAGGGGAGCTCCAGAGGCATCTGGCGCGGGTCTCGAGGAGCGGGCTCGGGCGGGGC